>NZ_VWWC01000144.1:0-17843 GCF_011753175.1 Burkholderia sp. Cy-637
CGCTGCTCGACGTGCTGGAGACGCTGCCGGTGGCGATCGACGGCGGCGAGGCGCTGCGCTTCCCGGTGCAGTGGGTGGCGCGCCAGGACGGCAGCTCGGCCGACGATTTCCGCGGCTACATGGGCCGCGTCGAGGCGGGCGAGGTGAAGGTGGGCGACGAGATCGCGGTGCTGCCCTCGGGCCGCACGGCGACCGTGGCCGAGATCGTCGCGCCGGTGCCGGGCGGCACGGCTGCGGTAGAATCCGCCTTCGCGGGGCAGACCGTCACGATCCGCCTCGCCGAGGACGTCGACGTCTCGCGCGGCGACGTGTTCGTGCCGAACGCGCAGCGCATCGAGCCGGCCAAAAAGCTGGAAGCCGATCTCTGCTGGTTCGACGAAACCCCGCTGTCCCCGCAACGCAAGTATCTGCTCAAGCAGACCACCAACACGGTGTTCACCAAGATCGGCGCGGTCAAGCAGGTGCTGGACGTGCATACGCTGTCGCACGCCAGCGACCGCCAGGACCTGAAGATGAACGACATCGGCCGGGTGGCGCTGACGCTGCAGAAGCCGATCGTCTGCGACACCTACGATGCGCATCCGGGCACGGGCGCGTTCGTGCTGATCGACGAGGCGACCCATCACACGGTCGCCGCCGGGATGATTCGCGCCTACTCGGCGTGAGTCCGGCGCCGTCGGCCGCGGGTGTCGCGGCCGGCGGCGTTTTACCAATGAAAGGCTTATGGGCAAGGTGTATCTGATTGGCGCCGGACCCGGCGCGGCCGACCTGATCACGGTGCGCGGCGCGCGCCTGCTGGGCCAGGCCGAAGTGGTGCTGCACGACGCGCTGATCGAGCCCGCGATGCTCGATTACGCGCCGAACGCGCGCCGCATCGCGGTCGGCAAGCGCTGCGGCCAGCGCTCCACGGCGCAGCAGTTCATCAACAAGCAGATCATCGACGCGGCGCGCGAGCACGCGGTGGTGGTGCGCCTGAAGGGCGGCGATCCGATGCTGTTTGGCCGAGCCGACGAGGAGATGCGCGCGCTCGAGGCGGCCGGCATCGACTACGAGGTGGTGCCGGGCATCACCGCGGCGCTGGCGAGTGCCGCCGCGCTCAAGCGCTCGCTGACGCTGCGCGGCGTGTCGCGCAGCGTGGCCTTCGCCACCCAGAGCCGGGCGCCCGGCAGCGATGAGATTCGCGAGCAGGTGCAGGCCGATTCGCTGGTCTTCTATATGGGCCGCGACAGCGCGCCCGGCATTGCGCAGCAACTGATCGACGCAGGGCGAGCGGGCGACACGCCGGTGGCGATCGTCGAGGCCTGCAGCACGCCGCGCGAGCGCAGCCTGGCGCTGACGCTGGCGCGCATGGCGGCGGGCGAGGCGCAGGCCTGGCTCGATCCCTCGCAGCCGAGCCTGCTGATGATCGGCGCGGCCTTCGCGGAACGCGCGGGAGCGGTGGAGCCGGGTAGCGAGGAAGCCGCCGGGCAGCCGGCCGGCAAGGGCGAGGTCCGCAACGCGGCCTGAGCTGCTGGTCGGCGGCGAAGCGCTCGCCAGGACAACCCATCAGTCGATACGAAGCAACGCCGGCCCTCGGGCCGGCGTTTCGCATTTCAGCGGCAAATTCCCCGCACCATGAACAACGCCGGCGCGAGGCCGGCGTTTCGCGGCGTTTCGTATTCCTGCGAGCGGGAGCGCATCCCGGTCGAGGTTCAGTCGCCCGCTTGCTGCAGGCAGTATGTCGCGATCGCGTCGAGCACCGAATCGTCCTCGCCGATCGCCGTGGCGCAGCGGATATCCACGCCGGGATGCGCCGCGCGGCAGGCCTCGACGATCTCGGGCAGGTCGCGCCGCACATGGCCGCCCTGGCCGACGAACACCGGCACGATGGTGACGGTCGCGCAGCCGGCCGTGACATGGGCGGCCACCGCGTCCTCGAGCTCGGGCGGCATCAGTTCGAGAAAGGCCAGCGCGACGGGGCCGCTGGTGTGGCTGGCGCGCACGCGCTCGGCCAGCCGCTCGAACGGCTCCATCCAGCGCGGGTCGCGCGAACCGTGTCCGAACAGGATGATCCCGTGTCTGCTCATCTTCCCTCCGTGGTGATCAGTGGCTCAGTGCCGGTCGACCCACTTGAGCCCGAACAGGCCGAGCGCGAGATAGATCAGGCCGGGTAGCGCCGCGGTCAGCGGCGCGGGCCAGGTATTGAGCGTGCCGATATGCGAGAACAGCGTGTTGAAGAGCTGGAAGCTCATGCCGAGCATGATGCCGCCGAACACCTTCACGCCGACCACGCCGGCGCGCGTGTGCAGGTACGCGAACGGCAGCGACAGCACCAGCATCACGAACACCGCGAACGGGTAGAGCAGCTTGCGCCACAGCGCGATGTCGTAGCGCTGCGTGTCTTGCTGGTTCTCGCGCAGATGCTGGATGTAGCGGAACAGGTTGAAGATCGACATGCGTTCCGGCGACACCAGCAGCACCGAGAGGATCTGTGGCGTGAGGTCCGAGCGCAGCGAATACTGCGGCATGCTCACCTGCTCGGAGCGATAGACCGGGTTCAGCGCATCCTTGGGCGTGTTCGGCGCCGGCACGATCGGCGAGAGCTGGGTGTCGGTCACGTCGGTCAGCAGCCAGTGGCCCGGCGGCGCGTAGCGGCCCGACTTGGCGATGCGCACGTTCTGCAGCTGGAACTTCGAGTCGAACTCGTAGATCCGCACGTTGCTGATGGTCGAATCGGGCGAGAGCGTGCCGACGTTGACGAAGCGCGTGACGGGCTCGCCGTTGTCGCGCGCCGTCAGCGTGTCCTTGACCCACACGCCCGACTGGAAGTTCGACGACACCGACGAGCCGAGCGCCTCGAGCCGCACGCGCTCGGAGAGCTGGTCGGTGTAGGGGCCGATGAACTCGCCGATCAGGTAGGTGACGATCACCAGCGGCACGCCGATCTTCAGCAGCGAGCGCAGCGCCCGGTTGGTGGCCAGGCCCGAGACGCGGAAGATGGTGAATTCCGAGTTGGCGGCCATCTGCGCGAACACGTAGATGGCGCTGATCAGGGTGGCGACCGGGATGATCTCGTAGAAGCGCGAGGGCGTCTGCAGGCCCACGCGCAGCACCGCGTAGCCGAAGTTGTAGCTGCCGTGGCCGACCGAGTTCAGCTCGCTGATCAGGTCGAAGAAGAAGAACAGCCCCGAGAACGCGAACAGCACGAACACGAAGGTCAGGTAGATCTGGCGCGCGAAATACTTTTCGTAGAGCCGCATCGGTCAGGCTCCCCGGCGGAACGTGGCGCGCGAGATCAGCGGCCGGTTGCGCACGCGCATCCAGAACAGGAAGGCGACGATGCCGGCCACCACCAGGTGCAGCACCACCAGGCCCACGCCGAACGGGATCTTGCCGCGCTCGATCTGCGACTGCATCACGTTGAGCAGGTTCGAATACGTCAGATAGATCAGCACGGCCATCACGAGGTTCACGGTGCGGCCGCGCCGCGGGTTCTGGTAGGCCAGCGGGATCGCGAGAATCATCAGATTGATCGCGATCAGCGGCAGGCCGACGCGCCAGGCGAATTCGGCGAGGTTCTCGTCGGTCGGATCGCGCAGCAGGTCCAGCGTCGGGGTGCTGGTGGTGGTTGGCTGGGTGACCACCTGCTTGCTCTGGATCTTCACGCCGTAGCGCTCGAACTGCATGATCTTGAAGTTCGGCTGGCCGGGCACGCCGTCGTAGCGGCGGCCGTTCTCCAGCACGATGAAGCGGTCGCCGTTCTGGGCGGTCTCGGTATGGCCGGTCTGCGACACCACCACGTTGACCTTGCCCTGCTCGGTGGTGGTGACGAACACGTTCTGCACGGCGGCCTGGTCGGCCGACATCTTCTCGATGAAGAACACGCGGTTGGTGGACGGCGACTCGCGGAACTGGCCCGGCGCGAGCAGCGAGACCTCGTCGCGCTGCTGGAAGCGCGCCTTGATCAGCTTGCTCTGCTGGTTCGACCAGGGCCAGCCGACGAAGGCGAAGAAGGCGATCAGCAGGATGATGGGCGTGGCGAACACGCCGATCGGCTTGATCAGGCGCGTCAGGCTCACGCCGGAGGCGAGCCAGACCACCATTTCGGAGTCCTTGTACCAGCGCGTGAGCACGAACAGGATCGACACGAAGAGGGTGCCGACCAGGATCATCGCGAGATAGCCGATCACGGTGAGGCCGATCAGCACGAGCACGTCCTTCGGGCTGACCTGACCGGACGCTGCGTAGCCGACGATGCGGATCATCATCGACGTCAGCATGATCGTGAGCAGCACCATGAAGACAGCGCCGGCGGTGTACGCAAGCTCGCGCTGGAGGGAGCGTTCGAAGATCATGTTTGAGGCGAAGAGGGCGGGGAGGGATACAGCGCGCCGCCACAGGAAAAATAGCGGATAATTGCGGCTTTCACCCACATAGCCCAGATTTTATCCGAGGACAAGCGCGATGGACTTTAGCATAAAAGGCTTTGATTGGAGCAAAGGTGCGTCCAAGGGGTTCCTGACCGGCAAGTCCGACTGCGTGGTGGTCGGCGTGTTCGAGTCGCAGACGCTGTCCGGCGCCGCGCTCGACATCGATGAAGCCGTCAAGGGCCTGGTGTCGCGCCTGGTCAAGGCCGGTGACATGGACGGCAAGCTCGGCAAGACGCTGTTCCTGCACGAGGTCGAGGGCATCGGCGCCTCCCGCGTGCTGCTGGTCGGCCTCGGCAAGCAGGACGGCTTCGGCCAGAAGGCCTACCAGGAAGCCGCGCGTGCCGCCTGGCGCGCGCTGCTGGCCACCAAGGTTGGCCAGGTCACCTTCACGCTGGCGCAACTGCCGGTGGCCGAGCGCGGCGCCGAGTGGAGCGTGCGTGCCGCGATCCTCGCGCTGCGCGGCGAGACCTACCGCTTCACGCAGATGAAGAGCAAGGCCGAACCGGCCCCCGCCACGCTCAAGCGCGTGGTGTTCAGCGTCGATCCGGCCGACGAGAAGGCCGCCAAGCAGGCCGCCAAGCAGGCCGTGGCGATCGCCAACGGCATGGATCTCACGCGCGACCTGGGCAACCTGCCCGGCAACGTCTGCACCCCCACCTATCTCGCCAATACCGCCAAGCAGCTGGCCAAGGACTGGGGCCTGAAGGCCGAGGTGCTCGGCCTCAAGCAGATCCAGGCGCTCAAGATGGGCTCCTTCCTGTCGGTCACGCGCGGCTCGGTCGAGCCGCCGCAGTTCATCGTGCTGCACTACCAGGGCGCCGCCGCCAAGGTCGCGCCGATCGTGCTGGTCGGCAAGGGCATCACCTTCGACACCGGCGGCATCTCGCTGAAGCCGGGCGAGGGCATGGACGAGATGAAGTACGACATGTGCGGCGCCGGCTCGGTGCTGGGCACCATGCGCGCGCTGGCCGAGATGGAGTTGAAGCTCAACGTGGTGGCGATCGTGCCGACCTGCGAGAACATGCCCTCGGGCCAGGCCACCAAGCCGGGCGACATCGTCACCAGCATGAAGGGCCTGACGATCGAGGTGCTGAACACCGACGCCGAAGGCCGCCTGATCCTCTGCGACGCGCTGACCTACGCCGAGCGCTTCAAGCCGGCCGCGGTGATCGACGTGGCGACCCTGACGGGCGCCTGCGTGATCGCGCTGGGCCACCACAACAGCGGCCTGTTCTCGAAGGACGACGCGCTGGCCGGCGAGCTGCTCGATGCTTCCCGCGAAGCGGGCGATCCGGCCTGGCGCCTGCCGCTCGACGACGAGTACCAGGACCTGCTGAAGTCGAACTTCGCGGACCTGGCCAACATCGGCGGCCGTCCGGGCGGCAGCATCACGGCGGCCTGCTTCCTGGCGCGTTTCGCGGAAAGCTATCCGTGGGCGCACCTGGACATCGCCGGCACGGCCTGGAAGAGCGGTGCCGCCAAGGGCGCCACCGGCCGTCCGGTGCCGCTGCTCTCGCAGTTCCTGATCGACCGCGCCGGCGCGTGAGCGCAAGGCCGGGAGAGGCAGGCATGACGCGGCGGGACGCCCGATGACACGAATCGATTTCCATTCGAACGTCGGCGACTCGCTCGCGTATGCGTGCCGGCTGCTGCGCAAGGCCTACCTGGCCGGCCAGGCCGTGGTGGTCTGCGCCGAGCCGGCGCGGCTGCGCACGCTCGACGAGCGGCTGTGGACCTTCTCGCCGCTCGATTTCATTCCCCATTGCTCGGTCGACAGCCCGCAGGCCGCGCAGACGCCGATCGTGCTGACCACCGATCTGTCGCGTGCCCCGCACGACGGCGTGCTGCTCAATCTCGGCGCCGAGGTGCCCGCGCAGTTCGCGCGCTTCGCCCGGCTGCTCGAGGTGGTCGGCAACGCGCCCGAGGAACTGGCGGCCGGCCGCGATCGCTACCGCTTCTACCGCGACCGCGGCTACGCGTTGAACAACTACAAGCAAGGCGGCTAGTCGCGCCTGGAGCCAACATGCCCGACGCCCACAACGAGTTCGACATTCCCGTGCTGACCGACGTGCTGGTGCCCGGCAAGTCCGTGCTCGCACGTCGTCCCTGGCAGGCCGCCGATGCGGCGCCGCCGCATGCCACCGACCTGCCCGAGTTGCCGCCGGAGGTGCCGCCCGAGCTGGCGGCTTCGGGCCTGCCGACGCTCGGCGGGGGCGCGGGCTTGTCCACCGCGTATGGCGCGCCGGCCGGAGCCGGGGCCGATGCGCTGCCGGCTTCGCACCTGGCGGCGGGCGAGCCGGCCGCGCTTGCACCACGAGGACTGGTTTCCTCGCCGGCGACGGCGCAGGGCGCCGAGGCGCCGGCGGAGCCTGTGTTCGTCGCGGCGGAGCCGGTGACGGTGCCGCCGGAATTCGCGGGCGAGCCGCAGCCCTTGCCCGAGGCGCACGAAGCGTCGGCTGCCAGCGAACCGACGCAGGCGGAAGCCGCGTTCGTCGCGCCGGAGCCGACATCGACGCCGGCGGAATTCGCGGGCGATTCGCAGCCCTTGCCTGAGGCGCACGAAGCGCGGGCCGCCAGCGAGCCGACGCAGTCGGAAGCCGCGTTCGTCGCGCCGGAGCCGGTATCGACGCCGCCGGAATTCGCGGCCGAGCCTCAGCCGTGGCCCGCGTCGCATGAGGCATCCACCTTCAGCGAGCCCGACCCGGCCGAAGCGGCATTCGTTGCGCCCGAGTCGAGCATTCCTCAGGAATTCTCAGCAAGCCCCGCGCCGCTCGTCGAGCCGCAGGCAGCGCCGCTCGAATCCACTCAGGCCGAAGCCGTGTTCGTGGCCGCCGAGCCGGCGGTCCCCCAGGAATTCGCCGCGGCGCCGCAGCCGCTGCCTGTCGAGGCCGTTCCCGCCGGAGCGGAGGCGCGCCCCGATCCGCGCGACGACGAGCACGATGCGCCCGACAACGCACCGCTGGCCTATGCGCTCGACGGTGCCTCGCAGGAACCTGCCGCTTCGGCGACGCCGCCCGGCGAGGCACTGCATCGGGCGCCGGTCCGTCCCGACGATCTCGCCGCGCGCACCGAATCCGCGCTGCATCGCGTCGAGACGCTGGCGCCTGCCGCCTTCGCGCAGTTGTCGCCCATCGCTGCCGAGATGCCGGTGCCGGCCCGTTTCGCCGATGTCGAGGCGCTGCCGCCCGCCGAGCTGATCGGCGCTCCCCAAGCCGAACCCGTGCCGCCGCCCGCGGCGCGGATCGATTCCCGGCATATCGCCGAGCGGCTGCAGGGCCGTGTCGCCGACTACCTGTCCGGCGAGGGCCGTGCCCTGATCGACGCGCGTTGCCGCGAGGCGGTCCAGCAGCATGCCGCCTGGCTGGTCGGCGAGGTGTCGCAGCAGGTGGTGACGGCGCTGGCGCCCGAATTCGAGCGCTGGGTGGCCGAAGCCGTCGACGAGGCGCTCGCTCGGCGCGACGCGCCGCCATCCCGGCAGGAGCACTGAGGCGTTCAGGGCAGTCGGCCAGGACGGCTGGATCCGGCGGCCCGGCTCGCGGGACCGCTGCGGTCCCGAATGAAAAACGCGCGACGCGCACCTGAAGGTGCGCTCGCGCGTTTTCTTGTTTCAGGCCGCCGCTTCGCCGCGGCCTGCGTTCATTTCAAGGTCAGGATCCACTGCGCGAGGGTGCGCGCCTCGTCGCCGGTCACCTGGGTGTTGGCCGGCATCGGCACCGGCCCCCACACGCCGACGCTGCCCTTGACGATGGTCTGCACCAGATAGTCGGCCGCATCGGGGCGATTCATGTAGCGATCGGCGATGGCGTGGAAGGACGGCCCCATCAGGGGCGCGGCGACCGCATGGCAGGCCATGCAGTTCCTGCGTTGCGCGAGCAGCGGGCCGCTGGCCGGCTGCTGCGCCTGGGCCGGCAGGTTCGCGGCCAGCAGCAGGGCAAGCGTGGCTCGCAGTAGCGTGATTCTCATACGGGGTCTCCGCCGGCGCGAGGGCCGGCCTGGCTGTCCGCGCATTATAGAAGCAAAGAGGGCGCGAGCTCGTCGCGCCCCTCATGCCTCTCATGCCCCTCGTGCGAATGGGCCAGGCCGTTCCTTCCGTCTTCCTTGCTGCCCGCGGCGAGTGCTTCAGCCCGTCACGGCGCCGCGATTCGCCGGCAGCGCGAGCGCCGCGTACTTGGCCAGCACGCCGCGCGTGTAACGCGGCGCCGGCCGCTGCCAGGCGGCGCGGCGGCGCGCCAGCTCGGCATCGTCGACGTTGAGCTGCAGCAGCAGGCGATGCGCGTCGATGGTGATCGAATCGCCTTCCTGGACCAGGGCGATGGTGCCGCCGGCGAAGGCTTCCGGCGCGACGTGGCCGACCACCATGCCCCAGGTGCCGCCCGAGAAGCGCCCGTCGGTGATCAGGCCCACCGATTCGCCGAGCCCCTTGCCGATGATCGCCGAGGTGGGCGCGAGCATCTCCGGCATGCCGGGGCCGCCTTGCGGGCCGAGATAGCGCAGCACCACCACGTCGCCGGCGCGGATGCGGTCGTCGAGGATCGCCTGCAGCGCGCTCTGCTCGTCGTCGAACACGCGCGCGGGACCCGTGATGACAGGATTCTTCAGCCCGCTGATCTTGGCCACCGCGCCGTCCTCGGCGAGATTGCCCTTGAGGATCGCCAGGTGGCCTTCGCGATAGAGCGCCTGGTCGATCGGGAAGATCACCTGCTGGTCGGCGCGCGGCATCGAGGGCACCTCGCGCAGCGTCTCGGCCACCGTCTGGCCGGTGATGGTGAGGCACTCGCCATGCAGCAGGCCCGCGTCGAGCAGGATCTTCATCACCTGCGGGATGCCGCCCGCGCGATGCAGGTCGGTGGCCACGTAGCGGCCCGAGGGCTTCAGGTCGCAGATCACCGGCACGCGCCGGCGGATCCGCTCGAAGTCGTCGATGCTCCAGTCGATCTCGGCGGCGTGCGCGATGGCCAGGAAGTGCAGCACGGCATTGGTCGAGCCGCCGGTGGCCATGATCACCGACACGGCGTTCTCGATCGATTCGCGGGTGATGATGTCGCGCGGTTTCAGGTCCCGCTTGACGGCCTCCACCAGCACGCGCGCCGACTCGGCCGCGGAATCGACCTTCTCCTGGTCGGGGTTGGCCATCGTCGAGGAATAGGGCAGCGCCATGCCGAGCGCCTCGAAGGACGAGCTCATGGTGTTGGCCGTGTACATGCCGCCGCAGGAGCCCGTCGAGGGGCAGGCATTGCGCTCGATGCCGTCGAAGTCCTCCTGCGACATGCGCCCGGCCGTGAACTCGCCGACCGCCTCGAAGGCCGAGACGATGGTCAGGTCCTGCCCCTTCCAGTTGCCGGGGCGGATCGTGCCGCCATACACGTAGATGCCCGGCACGTTCAGCCGCGCCAGCGCGATCATGCCGCCCGGCATGTTCTTGTCGCAGCCGCCCACCACCACCACGCCGTCCATCCACTGCCCCTGCACGCAGGTCTCGATGCAGTCGGCGATCACCTCGCGCGAGACCAGCGAGTACTTCATGCCCTCGGTGCCCATCGACATGCCGTCCGAGATGGTGGGCGTGCCGAAGATCTGCGGGTTGGCGCCGGCCGCCTTGACGGCGTCGACCGCCGCGTCCGACAGGCGCTGCAGGCCGGCATTGCAGGGCGTGATGGTGGAGTGGCCGTTGGCGATGCCGATCATCGGCTTGTCGAAGTCCGCCTGCTGGTAGCCGAGTGCGTAGTACATCGAACGGTTCGGCGAGCGGGCCACGCCCTGCGTGATGTTTTTCGAGCGACGGTTGTAGGACATGGGGGACTCCATCCGGGTTGTGGACATCCGGCGCGCGCCAGGGCGGCCGTGGTCAGGCAAGCATGGGCTGTCCCTCGACACCTGTCCAATATATTATTCGTGGCCAATTGAGTCGCTGAGGATATCAATCATGGCCGAACCGACCCCCGATCTGCGGCAATGGCGCTACTTCGTGGCGGTGGCCGAGGAGCGTCATTTCGGCCGCGCGGCGACGCGCCTGTCGATCACGCAACCGCCGCTGTCGCAGGCGATCCGCGCGCTGGAGGCCGCGCTCGGCGTGCTGCTGTTCGTGCGCACTCAGCGCTCGGTGGAGTTGTCGGCGGTCGGCGCGGCCTTGCTGCCCGAGGTGCGGCGCCTGCTGGCGGCCGCCGACGCGCTGCCGCCGCTGGCCACCAGCCTGGCGCGCGGCGAGGCCGGCACGCTCGCGCTGGCCTTCGTCTCGACCGCCGATTACGGCCTGCTGCCGGCGCTGCTGCGCGAGTTCGGGGCGCGCTATCCGCGCGTGCGCCTGCAACTGACCGAGGCCACCAGCGACCTGCAGGTCGAGATGCTGGCCGAAGGCCGGATCGACGCCGGGCTGGTGATCGAGTCGCTGCCGCCGCGCCACGCGGCCGGCCTGTCCTATCTCGGCGTGGCGCGCGAGCCGCTGGTGGTGGCGATGCCCGAGGAGGTCGCGGTGCCGGGCGAGGACGGCCCGATCGGGCTCGAGCAACTGGCCGATCTGCCGCTGGTGATCTTCCCGCGTCGTCTGGCGCCCGGCTTTTATGACATCATTACGGGCTGCTATGGGGCGCGGGGCCTGACGCCGCGCATCGGCCAGGAGGCGATCCAGATGCAGACCATCGTCAGCCTCGTGTCGGCCGGCATGGGCGTCGCACTGGTGCCGCAATCGCTGCGTAACCTGCGCCGCACCGGTGTCGTCTACCGTGCGCTGGCGGGCGACACGCCGATCGTCGAGACCGGCCTGGTCTGGCGCACCCGGGACGTCAGCCCGGTGCTGGCGGGCTTCATCGAGATCGTGCGGCGCGCCGCGCCGGCCTGATGCACGAGGCGCGAACGCGGGCGGGTTCGCACCGTCAAACAGCAGGCGCGGCGCACGAACGCCGCGTCGATTCAGCAACCATCCACACCGACTCATGATCATTCACCCCAATTTCGATCCCGTCGCGATTCATCTCGGACCGTTGGCCGTGCGCTGGTACGGGCTCATGTATCTCGTCGGCTTCATCGCGGCGATCGTCGTCGGCCGCGTGCGGCTCAAGCTGCCGCATGTCGCCGCGCAAGGCTGGACCGCCAAGGACATCGACGACATGATGTTCTACGGCGTGCTCGGCGTGGTGCTGGGCGGGCGGCTCGGCTACGTGCTGTTCTACAAGGCCGGCTACTACTTCGCGCATCCGCTCGACATCTTCCGCGTCTGGGAAGGCGGGATGTCGTTCCACGGCGGCTTCCTCGGCGTGCTCGCCGCGATGGTGCTGTTCGCCTGGCAGCGCAAGCGCACCTGGCTCCAGGTGACCGACTTCATCGCGCCGATGGTGCCCACCGGCCTGGCCGCGGGCCGCTTCGGCAACTTCATCAACGGCGAGCTGTGGGGCCGCGTGACGAGCCCCGACGCGCCCTGGGCGATGCTGTTCCCCGGCGCCTCGCGCGACGACGCGATCTGGCTCGCGCATCATCCCGACCTCGCCGCGAAGTGGAACCTGAACGAGGTGTTCATGCAGTACCAGATGCTGCCGCGCCATCCCTCGCAGCTCTACGAGATCGCGCTGGAGGGCATCACGCTGTTCCTGCTGCTGTTCTTCTTCTCGCGCAAGGCGCGCCCGACCGGCGCGGTGTCGGCGCTGTTCCTGATCGGCTATGGCCTGGCGCGCTTCACGGTGGAATTCGCCCGCGAGCCAGACGATTTCCTCGGCCTGCTCGCGCTGGGCCTGTCGATGGGCCAGTGGCTGTCGCTGCCGATGATCATCGCCGGCGTGCTGATGATGCTGTGGGCCTATCGCAAGGGGCGCGTCGCGAGGCCGGCATGAGTTCGCGCGGTCCTCGTCGAACGATGTGACACGACGATGTGAAAAAGGCCCGACCGGTGCAAGCCGGTCGGGCCTTTTGTCATCTCATGCCGCCACGCCGCTCGCGAGCGGCACGCGCATCGACGCGACTTACTTCATCTGCACCGAGCCGTTCACGTTGACGGTGACGGTCGACTTGCCGCCCTCGACGGCGATCGGCGCGGCGGCGGCCTTCGCCATCATCGGCGCGGCGTCCATCGCCATCATGCGCGGGTAGGGCTGCACGCTGCGGCCGCCGCCGACATTGACCTCGCGGATCGCGTAGCCGCTGTAGCCGAAGGCCTTGGCCGCCTCGGCGGCGCGGTTGCGGAACGACTGGATCGCTTCCGAGGTCAGCTTCTGCTCGGCCGCGCGCTGCGCTTCCGGCGACAGCGAGAACTCGACGTTGCCGACCTGCAGGGTGCTGGCGAGATCGCCGGCGAGCTTCGAGGCCGCGGTAAAATCGCGCGACTCCAGCACGATCTCGGTGCGGCCGCGCCAGGCGGCGATCTTGCCGTCGCGGTCGTTGCTCGGGTAGACCGAGAAGCCGCCGGTGCGCGCGGTCACGCCCGACACGCCGCGCGCGCGGGCCAGCGCGGCGTCGGCGCGGCGATTGAGCTCGGTCGTCAGGCTGCCCGGATCCTTCGCTTCCTGCTCGTAGAACAGCGTGATGTCGACCACATCCTGCGGCACGTCGGTGCTGGCCTGTGCCGACAGCGACAGCACGCCCGAAGGCTGGGGCGCGACTTGTGCCTGCACCGCGGGGATCACGGCGGCCAGGGCGAGGGCGAGTACGGCAGCGGATTTTTTCATCGTATGAGCTCCTGTTCTGTGCGCGGCCAGCGGCCCGTGCCGCATCGTGCCGCGCGTCTTGTCGAGGCGATCGATGAAACCGGGGTTCCGCCGATCGCGCGAGCGTTAGGCCGATGAAAGGCGTGCCGAGTTCCGGCACCACGTGCGCGATTTACCTTTGCTGACAGATCTCGCGGCGAGCCGGCCGGCACCTGCCTCACTTCATCAGCTTCTCGGTGATGAACTTCCATTCGGCGCGCGTGACCGGCGTGATCGAGAGCCGGTTGCCCCTGGCGAGCACGCGCATCTCGGCGAGCTCGTCGTGCTCGCGCAGCGCGGCCAGCGGCACCAGCGCGCTCTTCTTCACGAAGCGCACATCCACCAGGCTCCAGCGCGGCTCTTCCCGCTTCGACTTCGGATCGTGATAGGGGCTGGCCGGATCGAACTGGGTCGGATCGGGATAGGGCGTCGACGAGACTTCGGCCAGGCCCGCGATGCCGGGCTCGGGGCAGCTCGAGTGATAGAACAGCACGCCGTCGCCGATGCGCATGGTGTCGCGCATGAAATTGCGAGCCTGATAATTGCGCACGCCCGTCCAGGGCAGGGTGTGTTTCGGCGCGGCGGCGAGATCGTCGATGCTCGCCTCGTCCGGTTCGGATTTCATCAGCCAGAATTGCATGAGGGCGGTCCGCTGAAAGAAGGGGCAGGGAACGCGCGCGGCGGGAGCAGCGGCCGTCGCGACGACGCTTGCCGGGTGAGACGGGAATACGATCGCTCGGCGTGCCTCGCGATCGCCGATCCGGGGCACGCGAGCCGTTTGAAGCACAACTCGAAGCACAAATGAAAACGGCATCGGAACTGGTCCGATGCCGTCGAATAGGTCCCCGCCTTGGCCGCTAGGCCGGCATCCTGAACCTGAGGTTCAGAATTGGTCGCAGTTAGCAGCACTTCGGGTACATCAGACAGAGTGACGCGCGCGCCCGTGCTACAAATTTCCGCAACCGTGCACATGGCATTGGTTCAAGGAATATATGACCTTGGCGAACCAGGCAGGGAAGCTGAGAGAACCTAGTGAATCCGATCTTGTGAAACGAATTCGCATGAACCGCTTACTTCGGTGCAGCCGCTGGCTTGTCCGCCGAGCCGCGCTGCTTACCGCGACTCGTGCTGGGCCAGTACCGCGCCGAGCTGTTCATTCATGTGGCGCATTGTACGCCGGATTTCTTCCGCGGGAAATGCCTCGCCGTGACGAACGCTCTGTTGCAGGCGAAGCAACTCCGAGGCGAGCGACAGCGCGGCCATCACCGCGATCCGGTCGGTGCCGCGCACCGAGCTGTTGGCGCGGATCTTCGACATCTCGGCGTCGACGCGCGCGACCGCCTCGAGCAGGGCCGCTTCGGTTTCCGGCGAGCACGCGAGGCGATAGGCCTGGCCGAGAATCGAGACTTCGATCTGCTTGCTGCTCATGCATGTTCTCCGTGGCTGGCCGCGTCGTCGCCGCCGTTGCCGGCCGCCTCGCCGCCGCCGAGCAGGTCGAGCTGGCTGTCGCCGTCGGCGGCCTGGCGCGTGCGCGGCAGCTTCTCGAGGATCGCGTTGAGCTTGATCTGCGCATCGTCGATCTTCGCCGACAGCGCATCGCGCTCGGCGACCAAGCCGTTGCGTTCGTCGCGCAACTGATCGAGCTCGACGCGCACGGCTTCGGCTTGCGCGCGCAATTGCGCGACTTGCTCCTCGAGCGCGAGCCGTTCCGTGTGATGGCGTTGGTTCAGCGCAATCAGGCGGCCAATGTTCTGGGATAGGGTTTCGAGTTCGTTGAGCATCTGCTGCGTCCTCTAAAGACCGGGCATTTTAGCGCGGAAAGCGCCTTGTACCGACTTTTGTAACGTATCCAGACGTAACCACCCCCCTTCTTGCCGCGAAGTGACACGGGAAATGCCGTTTTGCCGGCGTTGCGTGCGTCCGACGCGCGTTTCTTGACGCTGCTCGGGGGCGCTCCTACACTGGCGCCGCTTCGGTGCTCGCGCACGGCCTCGACGAGGGCGCGCGCGGTTAAACGGGAAGCAGGGAGCGATGCCCGCGCGGCATGCCAACCTGCGCTGCCCCCGCAACGGTAAGCGACCGCGTCGATCGCGCTGGCGATCCTGGCGCAAGCCGCCCCTCGATGGCGGCCCCCGCGCGAGCGAGGGCCGCCGTGGCCACTGCGCGCCTGGTTCGCGCGGGAAGGCGGGGTGGGCTGGTCGCCAGCCCGGATACCGGCCGAAGCGGGGAAGCGCGCCGCCTGCGTGCTTCCGGAGGCGGCGCTGCGGGGAGGCAGGGCCGCGCGAATCCACAGGATGTTCCCGATGTCCACCGCGTTTGTCCGCGCCGCCCTGCTCGCGGCCTGCGGGCTGCCTTGCCTGTCGCTCGCCCAGGTTGCGCCCGGCGCGTCCCGCGCCTCTGATATGGCCGCCGCCAGCGATGCCAGCGCCGCCACGGGCTCCGCCGCGCCGTCCGTCCCGCGAGGCAGCGACCGCGCCGCCGTTGCGTCCACCGCCACGGCTTCATCTGCCGCCGCATCGTCCGCCGATCCTGCCGCGCCGGTCGCGCTCGACTCGGTGGTGGTGAGCGCGAGCCGCAGCGCACAGAAGCTCGCCGACGCGCTGCCGCAAACCACCCTGTTCACGCGCGAGGACATCGAACGCAGCAGCGCGTCCGATCTTCCCGGCCTGCTCGCGTTCGCACCCGGCGCGCAGATCGTGCGCAACGGCGGGCCCGGCTCGAACACCTCGCTGTTCCTGCGCGGCGCGCAGTCGAACCAGTCGCTGCTGCTGATCGACGGCGTGCGCGTCGATTCGGCCAGCCTGGGCGCCGCGCAACTGAGCCAGCTCACGCTCGAGCAGATCGACCACGTCGAGATCGTCAACGGCAACGTCTCCTCGCTGTACGGCTCGGGCGCGATCGGCGGCGTGGTGCAGGTGTTCACGCGCGACGGCGGCAATCATCCGCCGCGCTTCTATTTCTCGGCCGGCTACGGCAGCTATCACACGCAGTCGCAGCAGGCCGGCGTCTCGGGCCGGCTCGACGCCGACGGCAGCACCACCTTCTCGCTGTCGCTGTCGCGCGACAAGACCGACGGCTTCTCGGCGATCGACCCGGTGCAGCAGCCGGGCGCCAATCCGAACGCGAACGGCAACCTGAACGAGAGTCTCTCGGCCTCGCTCAAGCATCGTTTCGCGAACGGCTGGAGCGCGGGCCTCGACTACTTCCAGTCGAACGGCGAGAACAGCTACGACAACCCCTTTGGGCAGGCCACGACCGATCTCAACACGCTCTACAGCCGCGTGCAGCAGATCTCGGCGCATGCCGAGGGCAAGCTGACCGACTGGTGGACCACCCACCTGCGCGTGTCGAGCGGCAACGACCGCAGCCAGAGCTGGCTGAACGGCGCCTACACCGACCACTTCAACACCGACAACCGCCAGTACAGCTGGCAGAACGATTTCACGGTGGCGCGCGGCCAGACCATCCAGGCCGGCTACGAGCGGCTCGACCAGGCCTTCGATTCCGATGTCTACTCGGCGCCGCAGCGGCACGTGAATTCCGGCTGGCTCGGCTACACGGGCCGCTTCGGCAACAGCCAGGTGCAGGCCAACCTGCGGCGCGACCAGTATTCGGATTTCGGCGGCGCGAACAGCTACTATCTCGGCTACGGATACGACCTGGGCGAGCACTGGAAGGTCACGGCGAGCTATTCGGATGCGTTTCGCGCGCCGACCTTCAACGACCTGTACTACCCCGATGCCGGCAATCCCGCGCTGGTGCCCGAGCGCAGCCATTCGATCGAGGCCGCGCTGCAATACGCCTCGGACGCGCTGGGCGTGATGCGGCTGAGCCTGTTCCAGACGCGCTACGCGAACCTGATCCAGTACGAGCCCGATGCGTCGGGCCTGGTCTATACGGCGCAGAACGTCGGGCGCGCCAAGGTGCAGGGCATCGAGGGCTCGTGGCAGGGGCATCTGGGCAAGACCGACCTGCGCGCCTCGGCGACCTTCCAGAACCCGGTCGACCAGAGCGGCGACCAGGACCTGCTGCGGCACGCGCGGCGCTTCGCGTCGTTCTCGGCCAGCCATCCGTTCGGCGGCTGGCGCGTCGGTGCCGAGTGGCTGCTGAGCGGCGCGCGCAGCGACAGCGCGCAGACGCTCGGCGGCTACGGCGTGGTGAACCTGACGGCGCGCTACGACATCACCAAGGCGTGGTACGTGAGCGCACATCTCGACAACCTGCTCGACAAGGACTACCAGCTTGCCTACGGGTACAACACGCCGCGGCGCGGCGCCTACGTCACGATCGGCTGGCGTCAGCCATGACGTCGCGCACGGCGCTGGCATGAGCGCCGCGAGGAACCCCGCTTGAACACGTTCGCGCGCACGACGAGCACGACGAGCATGACGCGCGGCCGCGCCTGGGCGATCTGGGCCGCGCTCGCGTTGGCCGCCGCCCTGGTGCTGGTGGCCGCGCTGACGCTCGGCAGCGTGCCGATCCCGCCGCGACAGGCGCTCGGCGCGCTGTTCGCGCCGGCCGGCGGCGATCCGCTGGCCGGCGAGATCGTGCGCACGCTGCGCCTGCCGCGGGCGCTGGCCGGCTTCGGCTGCGGTGCCCTGCTGGCCTTGGCGGGCGCGCTGCTCCAGGTGCTGCTGCGCAATCCGCTGGCCGAGCCCTATGTGCTCGGCGTCTCGGGCGGCGCGGCCGGGTTCGCGCTGGCCGCCATGATCGCGGGTGCCGCCTGGTGGTGGGTCGATGCCGCCTCGTTCGCGGGCGCGCTGCT
>NZ_VWWC01000145.1:0-17765 GCF_011753175.1 Burkholderia sp. Cy-637
GTCCGAGCGCGGTGAGCGCGGCGGCGATCGCAATCGCAACAACGGCAATCGCCGCGGCGGCCAGCAGGCCGGCGCGCGCGACGCGCAAGCCGCCGTCGCCGGCGCTCGCCAGCCGCAGCAGCCGCGTGGCGAGCGCGAAGGCAAGGAAGCGCGGGAGCCGCGTGAGAACCGCGAAGGTCGTGGCAACCGCGAACCGCGCGAGGCACGCGAAGGCCGCGAGGGTCGTGAAGGCCGCGAACTTCGGGAAGCCCGCGAGCCGCGCGAGAACCGCGAAGGCCGTGAGCCGCGCGAACGCGACAACCGCGAACCGCGGGAAGGCCGCGAGGCACGTGAAGGTCGCGAGCCGCGCGAGCGCGCCGTGACGGCAGAAGGCACGGTGGAAGCGCCGCGCCAGGAACGTCGCGAACGCGGCGAGCGCGGTGAACGCGGTGAACGCCGCAAGGCCGTGCCGCACGCTGCCACGCTGGAAACCGTCAATCGTGGTGAAAACCATGCCGAAACGGCCGAGGACGCCGAACTGCTGGCGCCGGGCGCCGAGCAGGCCGGCACCGACGCGGAAGCCGGTGCGCGTGACGGCGAGGAACGCCGCCGTCGCCGCCGCGGCCGTCGTGGTGGCCGTCGCGATCGCGAGGAAGGCACCGGCACCACGCCGGAAGGCGTGGAAGGCGTCGACCATGAGGCCACCGCAACGGCCGATCATGGCGCGGACGCCCCGGTCGTGGCAGCCGTCGCCACGGTGACCGCCGCTACCGCCGCAGTGGCCGTCGAAGCGGTCGCCGCGCATGCCGAGGCGTCGACGCAAGCCGTCGCCCCGAGCGCAGCGGAAACGGCGCCGGAAGCGCCGGTCGCCGAAGCGGCACCGGCAGCCCCGGTCGCCACGCCGGTGGTCGAGCCCGTGGCCCATGCCACCCCGGCAGCCGAACCGGTCGTGATCGCCACGCCGGCTCCGGTCGAAGCGCCGCAGGCCGTCGAATCGGCACCGGTGGCGAGCGAACCGGCTCCGGTCGAAGCCGCTCCGGCAGTCGAGCCCGTGGCGTATGCCGCGCCGGTCCAGGTCGAGGCCAGCCCGGCCGAAGCCGAACCGGCTCCGATCCAGGAAGCAGCACCGGCGGTCGAACCCGCGCCGGCAGTCGAACCGGCCCCGGT
Organism: Burkholderia sp. Cy-637; assembly: GCF_011753175.1. Lineage (NCBI taxonomy): Bacteria > Pseudomonadati > Pseudomonadota > Betaproteobacteria > Burkholderiales > Burkholderiaceae > Burkholderia > Burkholderia sp. Cy-637. The sequence goes on from NZ_VWWC01000145.1 coordinate 1,147, forward strand.
CGCCGAAGCGGCGCCTGCCGCCGCGGTGGAACCGGCCCCGGCTCCGGCCGTCGAACCCGCGCCGGTCGCGGGGGAAGCGGCTCCGGCCGTGACCGCCGAACCGCACGCGGCAGTCGAGCCCGAGCCGGCCAAGCCGGTCTCGGTGCCGCAGGCACTGGCCGCCGCCCCGGCGCCGGCCGCGGCCGGCGTCGAAGCCGCACTCGATGCCGCCGGCCTGATCTGGGTGAACACGGATGCCGACAAGCTCCGCGCCGCCCAGGAAGCCGCCGCCCAGGTCGTGCCGCAGGCACGTGCCCCGCGCGAGCGCAAGGCCCTGCCGCCGGTCGATTCGACGCCGATGCAACAGGTCGAGACCGGCTCGCGGCACTGAGCGAGCATCTCGCGCCAGGCAGCATCGGGCTTCGTCCCGCGCCGAAACCCGCCCTCCCAAGGGCGGGTTTTTTCATGGCGCGGGCTTTCCGGCACCCCATGCCTGCCGGTGGCGGCCGGTACAGCCTCGGCCGAGCTTCCCGCACAGTGCGCGTCTGTGCTCTTTTTCTACGGGTTTCCGTGCGCCGGCCCGATCGGCGTCTTGTCGTTAAAATAGACGCCTGTCCGTCCCCATGAACCCGAACCGCCCCGCCATGTCCCGACGCATCATCCCGGTCACCGATGTCAGCGGCATCCCGGACCTGTCCGGCGCCCTGCTCGCGCCGAGCGGCACGCTGCGCGACACCTTCTCGCGCCCGCTGCGGGACCTGCGCATCTCGGTCACCGACCGCTGCAACTTCCGCTGCGTCTACTGCATGCCGCGCGAGGTGTTCGACAAGGACTACCCGTTCCTGCCCCACAGCGCGCTGCTCTCGCTCGAGGAGCTCGAACGCACGGCGCGCATCTTCGTGGCGCATGGCGTCGAGAAGATCCGCATCACCGGCGGCGAGCCGCTGCTGCGCAAGAACCTGGAATTCCTGATCGAGCGGCTGGCGCGGATGGAAACCGTCGACGGCCGCCCGCTCGACCTGACCCTGACCACCAACGGCTCGCTGCTGGCGCGCAAGGCGCGCAGCCTGCGCGACGCCGGCCTGACCCGCGTCACGGTCAGCCTCGACGCGCTCGACGACACCCTGTTCCGCCGCATGAACGATGCCGATTTCGCCAGCGCCGACGTGCTGGAAGGCATCTTCGCCGCGCAGGACGCCGGGCTCGCGCCGCTCAAGGTCAACATGGTGGTCAAGCGCGGCACCAACGACGCCGAGATCGTGCCGATGGCGCGCCGCTTCCGGAACACCGGCGTGGTGCTGCGCTTCATCGAATACATGGATGTCGGCACCTCGAACGGCTGGAACATGACCGACGTGCTGCCCTCGGCCGAGGTGCTGTCGCGGATCGACGCGCAGTTCCCGCTGCTGCCGCTCGAGGCCCACGCGCCGGGCGAGACCGCGCAGCGCTGGGCCTATGCCGACGGCGGCGGCGAGATCGGCCTGATTTCCAGCGTGACGCGCGCGTTCTGCGGCGAATGCACGCGCGCGCGCCTGTCGACCGAGGGCAAGCTCTACCTGTGCCTGTTCGGCAACCAGGGGCACGACCTGCGCGCCCTGCTGCGCAACGGCGCCTCCGACGCGCAGATCGCCAGCGCCGTGGCGCGGATCTGGCAGGCCCGCGACGACCGCTATTCGCAACTGCGCGGCACCGCGCAGGCCGAGGCGCAAGCCGCCGACGGCGCGCGCCGGGTCGAGATGTCCTACATCGGCGGCTGAGCCTCGCGCCGCCGCCACGCCCGAAAGCCGCCCCCTTGAACTTCCCCGATCACGCCACGCAGCCCCTGCGCGACGCAGCCCCGCACGCGGGGCTGACCGGCCTGCTGCTGGCCGGCGGCCAGGGCTCGCGAATGGGCGGCGTCGACAAGGGCCTGCAGCCGCTGCACGGCGAGCCGCTCGCGCTGCACGTGCTGCGCCGGCTCGCGCCGCAGGTCGGCGCGATGGTGATCAGCGCGAACCGCCATCTCGATCGCTACGCCGAGCTCGGCCAGCCCTATCGCGCCCAGGTGGTGGCCGACGCCCGGCCCGGCTTCGAGGGCCCGCTGGCCGGGCTGCTGGCCGGCTTGCGGGCGGCACCCACGCCGCTGGTGCTGAGTTCGCCCTGCGACACGCCATTCCTGGCCGCGGACCTGGCCGAGCGTCTCCAGGCCGCGCGCGAGGCGCAGGCCGCCGAGATCGCGGTGGCGGTATCGGTCGACGCGCAGGGCCAGTGCCATCCACAGCCCACCTTCGCCCTGGTGCCTCGCGCCCTGGCCGAGGATCTGGAGGCCGCGCTGGCCGCCGGCGAACGGCGCGTGCGCGCGTGGTACGCACGCCACAAGACCGTCGAAGTGCCATTTCAGGACGAGCGCGCGTTTTACAATGCCAATTCTTTGCAGGAATTGACCCGCCTAGAACGGGACTGAGGCCGGCGCGGCCAGACCGCCCGCCGCCCATCGCCGCCCAGGCCTTGCGCCGATGCGGCAGCCGTCGCACCGGCGCGACTCCGATCCGCCTAGCGGCGCCTCTTCAGCCATGACCACGCACTCGTCGCCAGCCCAAATCCATCCCGAAATCCTGTCCGTCGACGCCGCCCGCGCGCTCGCGCTGCGCGAACTCGTGCCGGTGACGGAAACGGAAACGGTCGCGCTCGGCGAGGCGCTCGGCCGCGTGCTGGCCGAGGCGGTCGCCTCGCCGCTCGACGTGCCGGCCTACGACAATTCGGCGATGGACGGTTATGCCTTCGACGGCGCCGCGCTGGCCGCCGCGAACGAGGGAGAACTGAGCCTGGCGGTGGCCGGCATCGCCCTGGCGGGCCACCCGCATCCGGGCGGCACGCCGGCCGGTGCCTGCGTGCGCATCATGACCGGCGCGCCGATGCCGCTCGGCTGCGACACGGTGATCCCGCAGGAACGCGTGAAGGTGATCCCGCGGGAACACACGAGCGACACGCTGGTGAAATTCGAGGCGCAAGCCGTCGCGCCGGGCGCCAATTGCCGCCGTGCCGGCGAGGATCTGGCGCGCGGCGCGACCGTGCTCGAGGCCGGCCGCATCGTGCGGCCCGCCGATCTCGGCCTGCTGGCCTCGCTCGGCATCGGCCAGGTGACGGTGCGCCGCCGCCTGCGCGTGGCCTGCCTGTCGACCGGCGACGAACTGCGCGCGCCGGGCGAGCCGCTCGGCGCGGGCGGCCGCTACGACAGCAACCGCGCGACGCTGTTCGGCATGCTGGCGACGCTCGGCGTCGAGGCGATCGACGGCGGAATCGTGCGCGACGATCCGGCCGCGCTGGAAGCCGCGCTAAGCGACGCGGCCGCGCGCGCCGACGTGGTGATCACCTCGGGCGGCGTCTCGGTCGGCGATGCCGACTTCACGCGCGAGCTGCTCGGCCGGCTCGGCCGCATCAGCTTCGCGAGCCTGGCGATGCGCCCGGGACGCCCGTTGGCCTGCGGGCACCTGGCGCCGGCCGCGCCGGGCGCACGCGCGGCGCTGTTCTTCGGCCTGCCCGGCAATCCGGTGGCGGTCGCGGCCACGTTCCAGGTGATCGTGCGCGACGCCTTGCTGACACTGATGGGCGCGCGCCCCGAACCGGCGCCGCGCTACCCGGCCCGCACCCTCGCGGCGATCGACACGCGCGCGGGCCGCACCGATTTCCTGCGCGGGATCGCCTCGCGCGACGCCGACGGCAACTGGCAGGTGAGCCCGGCGGACTCACAGAGCTCGGCATCGCTGAAGGGCCTCAGCGACGCGAACTGCTTCATCGTGATCGGCGCGGAGCTGGCCCGCGTCGAGGCCGGCGCGAGCGTGGAGATCCTCCCGTTCGCCGGCGCACTCTGAGATTCACCACTATCAGCACTTACGGGGCAACTCGATTATGAAAAAGCAAATTTCCTCGATCGCGGCAGGGCAGACGGCCAAGGCGCTGATCCTCGTCTACCTGACCTTCAGCGTGCCGATCGTGCTGCTGGGGATCGTGGTCGCCTTCGTGCGTTTCGGCTCGGTCGAGCTGAGCACCATCTTCAGCGCCCTGCTGCTGAACGCGATCCTCGGCTTCGTGCTGCTGTGGATCGCCTGCCACGCCTACAACTGGGTTGCCTCGCGCTTCGGCGGCATCGAGATCGTGCTGTCGGACGTGCAGGAGGAGGCATGAACTTCGAGATCCGCGACGCGCAGCCCGACGACGTCGCCGATCTCGTCGCGCTCACGCGCGAGCTGGCCCAGTTCGAATCGCTCACGCACCTGTTCGTCGCCACCGAGGCCGATCTCGCCGACGCGCTGTTCGGCCGGAACCCGGCGGCCGGCGCGCTGGTCGCGACGCTCGACAACGAGGTGGTGGGCTACGCGCTCTACTTCCAGAACTACTCGACCTTCGTCGGCAAGCGCGGCCTCTATCTGGAGGATCTCTACGTCAAGCCGGCCTGCCGCGGCACCGGCCTCGGCACGCGGCTGCTGCGCGCGGTGGCGGCGCTCGCGGTCGAGCGCAAGTGCGGCCGCTTCGAGTGGACCGTGCTCGACTGGAACCGCCAGGCGATCGATTTCTACGAACGGATGGGCGCCACCGTGCTGTCCGACTGGCGCGTGGTGCGCGTCACGGGCGAGGCGCTCGATACGCTCGCCCAGCCGGCGCCCGGCGACGAATAAGCCGCGCCGGGTGCGCCGTCCCTGGGCGGGCGGCTTCCCGGCGGCGACACCTCAGGCCTCGTCGGGATCGGCCTCGCCCGAGGCCGCGCCGAGAAGCCCCGCGGCCTGATCGCCGGGCAGCGCCTCGACATCCTTGAGCTTGCGATTCATCACCCGCGTGCGCTGCTCGGCCGATTCGATCGAGCGCGTGACGGTCTCCAGTTGCGCCTTGGTGCGCGCCAGCACCTCGCCGAACTTGCCGAACTCGGTCTTCACCGCGCCCAGCACCTGCCACACCTCGCTCGAACGCCGCTCGATGGCGAGCGTGCGGAAACCCATCTGCAGGCTGTTGAGCAGGGCCGTCAGCGTGGTCGGTCCCGCCACCGTGACGCGATAGTCGCGCTGCAGCTGGTCGGTCAGCCCGGGCCGCCGCAGGATCTCGGCATACAGGCCCTCGGTCGGCAGGAACAGCAAGGCGAAATCGGTGGTGTGCGGCGGCGACACGTATTTCTCCGCGATGCTTTTCGCCTCCGCGCGGATGCGCAGCTCCAGCGCGCGCGCCGCCTCCTCCACCGCCGCCACGTCGGCACGCTCCTGCGCATCGATCAGGCGCTCGTAGTCCTCGCGCGGGAATTTCGCGTCGACCGGCAGCCAGACCGGCTGCGCATCGTGCTCGCGGCCCGGCAGCCGGATCGCGAACTCGACGCGCTCGCTGCGCCGCGGCACCGTGGCGACGTTCTTCGCGTATTGATCCGGCGTCAGCATCTGTTCGAGCAGGGCCTCGAGCTGGACCTCGCCCCAGGTGCCGCGCGTCTTCACATTGGTCAGCACCTTCTTCAGGTCGCCCACGCCGGCGGCCAGCGTCTGCATCTCGCCGAGCCCGCGATGGACCTGCTCGAGCCGCTCGGAAACCAGCCGGAACGATTCGCCGAGCCGCTGCTCGAGCGTGGCATGCAGCTTCTCGTCGACGGTGCGGCGCATCTCCTCGAGCTTCACGGCATTGTTGGCCTCGATCTCCTTGAGGCGCTGCTCGAGCGTGGCGCGCACCTCGCCCAGCCGCCGGTCGTTGGCCTCGCTCAGTTGCGCGAGCTGCTGGTTCAACAGCGTGCCGAAATGGCGAAGCGAAGCGCCCTGCTCGTCGCGCGCGAGCTGCGCCTGCTGTTGCAGGCCCTCGCGCACCGCCTCGAACTGCTGCGTGTTCGCGGCGACCAGCTTGGCGAGCTGCTGCGCGAAGCCGTCGATCTGCTGGTTCTGCACGGTGGCCACGCTCGTCATCTGCGCGGCCAGGGTCTGCTGCAACTGGGCGAAGCTGCCCGACAATTCGCCGCGCGAGGCCCGCGCGCTGTCGGCGAGCTCGCCGCGCAGCGCACGTTCGAGCCGCTCCATCGCATGCGCCTGGGCATCCTGCACGTCGTCGAGCCGCTCGCCGAGCCAGCCCTCGCCCTCGGCGCCGCGGCCCGCGCCGCGCCAGATCACCAGCAACGCGACCACCAGCGCCACCGCCAGCACCACCAGCGCGCCCAGCAGAAGCGGCATCGTCATGCGCGCGCCTTGCCGATCACGTCGGGGTTGATCGGATTGGGCGGACGTCCGGCGCGCGGCCCGACGCCGAGCGCCGCGATCAGGTTGTCGGCCGCGAGGTTCGCCATCGCGCGGCGGGTCGCCTCGGTGGCGCTGGCGATATGCGGCGTGAGCACCACGTTGGGCACCTCCAGCAGCGCCGGATGCACGCTCGGCTCGCCCTCGAACACGTCGAGGCCGGCCGCCGCGATACGCCGCTCGCGCAGCGCCTCGGCCAGCGCCGCATCGTCGACGATGCCGCCGCGCGCGATATTGGTCAGCGTCGCGCTCGGCTTCATCAGCGCGAGTTCGGCCGCGCCGATGGTGTGGTGGTTGTCCTTCGTGTAGGGCAGCACCAGCACCACGTGATCGGCCTGCCGCAGCAGTGCCTCCTTGCCCAGGTACTCGGCGTTCAGTTCGGCCTCGATGTCGGGCGCGACGCGCGAGCGGTTGTGATAGACCACCCGCATGTTGAAGCCGCGCGCGCGCCGCGCCAGCGCCTGGCCGATGCGGCCCATGCCGATCACGCCGAGCGTGGCGCCGTGGATGTCGCCGCCGAGGAAGCTGTCGAACGACCATTTGCGCCACTGGCCGGCCCGCAGCCAGTGCTCGGATTCGGCGATGCGCCGCGCGGTCGCCATCATCAGCGCCCAGCCGAAATCGGCGGTGGTCTCGTTGAGCACGTCCGGCGTATTGGTGCCGAGCACGTTCGCCGCATTGAAGGCGGCCATGTCGAAGTTGTTGTAGCCGACCGCCATGTTGGCCACCACCCGCAGCTTCGGCGCGGCCGCCAGCGTGGCCGCGCCGATCGGGTCGCCCGCGGTCAGCGCGCCGTCCTTGTCGGCCAGGCGCGCCGTGAGCGCCTCCGGCGCGAGCGCGTCGCCGTCGTTCCAGTCCACCTCGAAATGCTGTTCGAGCCGCTCGATCACGTCCGGAAAGATCGAACGCGCCACCAGGATTTTCTGCATTGCCTGCCTCCGTCAAGCGCGCGCGACCGGCGCGCTACCTGTATTGAAACCCTTCCCGACACCCTCGCTCAGCCGGCGAAGAACAGCCACGTCGCCAGCGCGAACACCGGCACCAGGATGCCGAACGACCAGCCCAGATAGGCGAAGAAGCTCGGCATCCGGATCCCGCGCGATTCGGCGATCGCCTTCACCATGAAGTTCGGCGCGTTGCCGATATAGCTGTTCGCGCCCATGAACACCGCGCCGGCCGAGATCGCCGCGAGCGCGGCCGCGCCGCTCGTCATCAGGGTCGGCGCGTCGCCGCCGGCGAGGTTGAAGAATACGAGGTAGGTCGGCGCGTTGTCGAGGAAGGACGACAGCAGCCCGGTGGCCCAGAACAGCATCGGCACCACCGGCTCGCCGTTGTCCGCCGTGACCAGGTGGACGATCGGCGCGAAGGCGCCGTCGGCGCCCGCGCGCAGGATCACGATCACCGGCGCGATGGTCACGAAGATGCCGGCGAACAGCTTGGCGACCTCCTCGATCGGCGCCCAGTCGAAGGCATTGCCCTCGCGCGCCGAGCGCGGCGTGATCGCCAGCGAGAGCAGCGCGAGCGCGGCCAGGGCCAGGTCGCGCACGGCGTTCTGCAGGGCCACCTCGGTGCCGAACACGTCGAAGCGGATGCCGGGTTTCCAGATGCCGCTCATCAGCACCAGCGCGACGATCGCGCCGAGCAGCACGAAGTTGCGCTTGCCGTCGATGCGGATCGGCTCGGCCGCGGCGGTCAGCGCCGGGTCGCGCGGCAGCGTGACGGCGCCGCCGCCGTCGCGGCGGAAGCGCCAGGCGTCCAGCGCGTAGAACAGCGCCAGCAGCACGCCGCAGACGAACAGCGTGGGCAGCGCGAGATGCACCGTGGTCCAGAAGAAATCGACGCCGTTCAGGAAACCGAGGAACAGCGGCGGATCGCCGAGCGGCGAGAGCGCGCCGCCCGCGTTCGCGACCAGGAAGATGAAGAACACCACCACGTGCACCACGCGCGGCCGTGCCGCGTTGGCGCGCAGCAGCGGCCGGATCAGCAGCATCGCCGCGCCGGTGGTGCCCATCAGGCTCGCCAGCACGGTGCCCAGCGCGAGCAGCGCGGTGTTGCGCGCCGGCGAGGCGCGCAGCTCGCCATGCACGCAGATGCCGCCCGCCACGGTGTAGAGCGCGGCCAGCAGCACGATGAAGGGGATGTATTCCTCGAGCAGCGCATGGACCAGGGTGGCGCCGGCGGTGGCCGCGCCGAACACGGCCGCGAACGGCAGCAGGAACAGCAGCGCCCAGGCCGCCGCGATCTTGCCGTAGTGGTGATGCCAGAACGAGGCCGCCACCAGCGGGAACAGCGCGATCGACAGCAGCATGCCGGCGAACGGCAGGCCCCAGAGCGCGGACAAGGTGGCGCCGTCGAGCGTGGCCGCCGAGGCCGGCGCGGGCGCCGCCGTCAGCAGCAGCATGAACAGCGCGAGCCACGGCGCGACGCGGCGCGGTGCGCCCCGGACGGCGAAGGAATCGGGTCGGTGGAAAGTCATCGGATCGAGAAGGCGACCACTCGCTGCCGCCAGCGGCAGGTTCGAGGCACCGGGAAAGGAATGGGAAACGCGCGCGGCAAGCCTCATGCGCCGCGCACGATGATCGCGTGCACGCGATACGGGCCATGCGCGCCGAGGATGATGGTCTGCTCGATATCGCCGGTGCGCGACGGCCCCGATACGATATTGACCGCGCGCGGGAGCTCGCCGCGTTCGGCGCGGATCAGCGCGAAGGCATCCTCGTGGCCGGCGACGATGCGCGAAGCCGGTACCACCACGAGATGGGTTTCCGGCAGCAGCGCCGCCGAGGCATAGGTATCCGGGCCCGACAGCAGCACCAGCGAGCCGGTCTCGGCGCTCGCGCAGAAGCAGCCGGTGATGCCGACCAGGTCGCCCTCGACGGGCTTGCGCAAGTCGACCTCGAGGCCGGCCGAGGCCCAGTCGATATCGGCCAGGGTGCGCCAGGCGATCGCCCGCGCGGCCAGCGAGCGCGCCTGCAGGTAGCGCGCCGCGGCGGCCGGTACCTCGGCGAGCGTGTCGACGGCCTCGACCGTGGTCGACATCCGCTCGGCTTCCTCGGTGAAGCGCGCGAGCAATCCGGCGGCATCGTCCGGCATCGGCGGGCGCGGGCCGGCCGGATGACGCGCGAGGTAGTCGGCGGCCTGCTCGCGCTCGAGCGCGTCGGGTTCGGCCGGGCGTCCCTGGGCGGCGCGGATGCGCGCGAAGATGTTGCGGCGGGCGGCCGACGTGTCCATGGGCGATCCTCGTGAGCGTGGCGGTGGCAAGCGCCGATTATAGCGGCGCCCCGTCGCGCCGAATCATGCCGGGCCGCCCGGCCCGGCGTCGCCCGACCTGCCGTGCGCCTACTTGCCGGCCTCTTCCTCGGTCGGCTGGGCGATCCCGAACACCTGGCGCAGATAGGCCAGGTAGGCCTTGTCGTCGCACATGCTCTTGCCCGGCGAATCGGACAGCTTGGCGACCGGCTGGCCGTTGCAGCGGACCATCTTGATGACGATCTGCAGCGGCCGGTAGCCGAGGTCGTTGGTCAGGTTGGTGCCGACGCCGAAGGCGAGCCGGCAGCGATCGCGGAACCGCTCGTAGAGCTGCAGCACCTTCGGGATGTCGAGCGCGTCCGAGAACACCAGCACCTTGGTGCGCGGGTCGCAGCGGTTCGCCTCGTAGTGGCTCAGCATGCGCTCGCCCCATTCGAATGGGTCGCCCGAATCGTGGCGCGCGCCGTCGAACAGCTTGCAGAAGTACATGTCGAAGTCGCGCAGGAAGGCGTCCATGCCGTAGACGTCGGACAGCGCGATGCCGAGATCGCCGCGATATTCCTTTGCCCACATCTCCAGGCCGTAGATCTGCGAATCGCGCAGCCGCGGGCCGAGCGCCTGGCAGGCCTGCAGGTACTCGTGCGCCATGGTGCCGAGCGGCGTGATGCCGTGCTTCATCGCGTAATAGACGTTGCTGGTGCCGGCGAACTGCGCGCCCAGCCCGTCGCGCAGCGTCAGCGCCACCTCCTCGTGCCAGACCTTCGAGAAGCGGCGGCGCGTGCCGTAGTCGGCGATCTTGCAGTCGGCGAACTCGGGCTTCGCGCCGAGCAGCTTCATCTTCTCGCGCAGCCGCTCGCGGCCCTCGCCGTAGTCGGGCTCGCTCTGCGTGTTGCGGAAATAGACCTCGTTGACGATCGCCAGCACCGGGATCTCGAACAGGATCGTATGCAGCCAGGGGCCGCGGATCGCGATGTCGATCTCGCCGTTGCCCTTGGGCGAGGGCGAGATCTCGATGTACTTCTCGTTGAGATGGAACAGCGCCAGGAATTCGACGAAGTCGCCCTTGATGAAGCGCATCTGGCGCAGGTAGTCGAGCTCGACCTCGGTGAAGCGCAGATGGCACAGGCCGCGCACCTCGTCCCGGATCTCGTCGATATAGGGAACCAGGTCGACGCCGGGAGTCCGGCAGCGGAACCGGTATTCCACGTTGGCGGCCGGGAAGTGATGCAGCACCACCTGCATCATCGTGAACTTGTACAGGTCGGTGTCGAGCAGCGAAGTAATGATCATGATTCGGTGCCGCCGGGGGCAGCTTCAGCAAAATCGCGGGATCGGACGAGACCGAGCCGGCTACCCGCGTCGGCGCGCCGCCCCGTCTGCCTGCCGCATGTTACCCGAATGCGGGACCGACCATGCTCGCCGCCGCCTGCCGTCCCGGGCCTCGGGGACGTGTCGCGTCATCGACATAAACTAATCACGAAACAATATAAGACCGGCTGCGGGCTGCTGGATGCGGGTTTTCCTCATCAGTTACAATGCCGCATTTGGCGCAAAGCCTACCCCACACAGATAATCGCCAAGCAGGAGCGTTTTGAATGACTCACGTTGTGACCGAAGGCTGCATCAAGTGCAAGTACACCGATTGCGTCGATGTGTGCCCGGTGGATTGCTTCCGTGAAGGTCCCAATTTTCTCGCGATCGACCCGGACGAATGCATCGACTGCGCCGTGTGCGTGGCCGAGTGCCCGACCAATGCGATCTATGCCGAGGAAGACGTTCCCGGCGACCAGCAGCAATTCACGCCGCTCAATGCCGAGCTGGCCAAGGCGTGGCCGTCGATCACCAAGACCAAGCCCGCTCCCGGCGACGCCGACGAATGGAAGGACGTGCAGGACAAGCTGCACCTGCTCGAGCGCTGATCGCCCCCGGCGGGCCCGCTACTGCCGGCTCGCCGTTTCCGCAGAAAATTCGCGCAAAGGCTTGACACCCTCGTCATAGCCCCATAGAATCTCGTTTCTCTGCTGTTTGTTCCCCGATAGCTCAGTCGGTAGAGCGCCGGACTGTTAATCCGTAGGTCCCTGGTTCGAGCCCAGGTCGGGGAGCCAAGAATGCTGGCACGTCGTTTCAGGCGCGTCGACAACGAACAAACGCAGTACCGATTTATTCCCCGATAGCTCAGTCGGTAGAGCGCCGGACTGTTAATCCGTAGGTCCCTGGTTCGAGCCCAGGTCGGGGAGCCAGACAGCGAAAGGCCCGTCATGCGACGGGCCTTTTTGCTTTTCGGCGCCGGCTCGCTCCTCCCCTCGTCGCAACCTCACCCTCCCCGCGCGATTCAGCCTCCGGCGCCCGAATCGCGAGGCGCGATTGGCCCGTGCCGGCCGTGCTAGAGTCGTCTTCCTCGCTCCTGCCCTGGCCATCGCCCATGAATCGTCTCGCCCTTGCCGTCGCCGCCTGCCTGGCCGCGCCGCTGCTTCCCGTGTCCGCGCACGCCGAGGAAGTCGCCAGCGTCAACACCAACTTCCGCCTGACCGGGTCCGATCGCGTGGTCGTCGAAGCCTACGACGACCCGCTGGTGCAAGGCGTGACCTGCTATGTCTCGCGCGCCCGCACCGGCGGCATCAAGGGCAACCTGGGCCTGGCCGAGGATCCGACCGAGGCCTCGATCGCCTGCCGCCAGGTGGGCACGATCGGCTTCACGCAGCCGCTCAAGCAGCAGACCGACGTGTTCAGCGAGCGCCTGTCCTTCGTGTTCAAGACCCTGCACGTGGTGCGGGTGGTCGACAAGAAGCGCAATACCCTGGTCTACCTGACCTACAGCGACCGGATCGCCAGCGGCAGCGCGAAGAACAGCGTCACGGCCGTGCCGGTGCCCGCGGGCACGCCGATCCCGCTCAAGTAAGGCCGCGCGGCCCGATCCTCACGCCCGCCTCGCGATGCGCTCCGCCCGCCTCCCCGATGCCGCCCGCTACTGGCGCACGCCCCTGCTGCCGGATGCCGATCTCGTCACGGCCAGCTACCGCGAGCACCGTTTCGCGCCGCACTGGCACGAGGCCTACACCGTGCCGGTGATCGAGAGCGGCGCCGAGCGTTATGCCTACCGCGGCGGCCGGCGCCTGGCCGATACCGGCAGCGTGCCGATCATCAATCCCGGCGAAGTGCATACCGGCTCGCGCGCCACCGAGGATGGCTGGCGCTATCGCGTCTCCTACGTGCCGGTCGCGTTCCTGCGCGCGCTGGCCGACGAGATCGCCGGCTCGCCGCAGCCCGAACCCTGGTTTCCCGACGATGCGATCCACGACGCCGACTGCGCGCGACGCCTGGTGATCGCGCACCGGCTGCTCGAGGCCGGCGGCGTCGCCACCGAAGCTCACGACCATGACGGCGAACTGGCCGACGTGGCACTCGCTGCCGCGCCCTTCGCATCCGGCGGCGCCGATCCGCTGGCCGCCGAAACGGCCCTGCTCGACGCGCTCTCGACCCTGCTGGTGCGTCATGCGCTGAGCCGGCCCCGCGCCGGTGCGCCGGCTGCGGACGAACCGCGCGTGGCACGCATGCGCGAGCGGCTCGCCGCCGACCTGCTGGGCCCCGCCACGCTCGCCGAGGTGGCGCAGGCGGCCGGCCTGTCGCCGTTCCACGCGGCGCGCCTGTTCACGCGCAGCACCGGCATGGCGCCGCATGCCTGGCGCAACCAGCTGCGGTTGCAGCGCGCGCTCGCGCCGCTGCGCGCGGGTGTGGCCGTCGCGCAGGTCGCGGCCGCCAGCGGCTTCGTCGACCAGAGCCATTTCACGCGCCACTTCAAGCGGATGTTCGGCGTGCCGCCGGGCCGCTGGCAGGGCGAGCGCAGCTAGCCGGGGCCCCGCCCTTTCGTCGCGCAAGAACGTACAAGACCCGCCTGCGGCGCCCCGTTATGCTCGGCGCTCCAGGAGGATTTCCCGTTGAACCCGTCCCATCCCAGCCCGCTCGATTCCCCCGCCACGCGGCGCCCGCTGCGCGAATTCGCCGATGGCGCGCGCGACACCTTTCCGATGATGGTCGGCGCCGCGCCCTTCGGCGTGATCTTCGGCACGCTCGTGACGGCCGGGCCGCTGGCCTGGTGGCATGGCGAGCTGATGTCGCTGGTGGTGTTCGCCGGCTCCGCGCAGTTCATCGCGGCCGGCCTGCTGGCGGGCGGCGCCGGCGCGCTGGTGGTGATCGCCACCACCCTGGTGGTGAACCTGCGCCACCTGCTCTATTCGGCCACGCTCGCGCCCTATGTCGCCCATCTGCCGCTGCGCTGGCGCGCCACGCTCGGCGCGCTGATGACCGACGAGGTGTTCGCGGTCGCCTACGCGCGCTACCGCCACACGCGCCCCGGCGAACTCGGCCCGCATTACTTCTTCGGTTCGGGCCTGGCGATGTACCTGAACTGGCAGGCCTGGACCCTGGTCGGTTTGCTGTTCGGCGCGGCCTTCCCGGGCCTGCAGGCGCTCGGGCTCGATTTCGCGATGGCCGCGACCTTCATCGCGATCGTGGTGCCGCAGTTGGCTGCCTTGCGCTACCTGGCCGCGGCCGTCACCGCCGGCGTGGTGGCCCAGCTCTGCCACGCGCTGCCCTACAAGCTCGGCCTGCTGGCCGCCGTGGTGGCGGGCGTGGCGGTGGGCGTCGCGCTCTCGCTGCGCGACCACGGACGTGCGCGCCGCCGCGTGGAGGCCGCCTCGTGAACTACCTGCTGATCCTGCTCGGCATGGCCGCCGTCACCTACGCGATCCGTACCACGCTGTTCCTGTTCGGCGAACGGCTGGTGTTTGCGCCGCTGGTGCGCACCGCGCTCGGCTTCGTGCCGGTCACGGTGCTGACCGCGATCGTGGTGCCGATGACCCTCGCGCCGCACGGCGGCGGACTGGAACTCTCGCTGCGCAATCCGCAACTGGTCGGCGGCGTCGCCGCCGTGATCGTCTCGGCCGCCACGCGCCGGCCCTTGCTGACGATCGCGGTCGGGCTCGCGGTGTTCTTCGCCTGGCAGGGCCTGGTGATCCCGCGCTGGCTGCCGGCCTGAGCGCGCCGCGCTGGCGCCAGCGCCGGTACCTGCCGCGCCGGCCGGCGCGGCCTCAAGTTTCCCCGCCCGCTGCCGATATAGGAGGAAAACCCTCCTGGCGCCGATCGCGACGCAGCCGGGGCAGCCGCACGCGCGAACGCCCCGCCGGCACGAACGGCGCATGCCGGCGCCCACTCGGCGCCGGCAGCCACCGCGTACCGAGAGATTCATGGGCCACATCACGCTGTCGATCAAGGACGACACCATTGCGTCGCTACGCAAGGACTTCGACGCGTTCGTGCGTGTCTCGCTGAAACTCGATCCGCAGTTCGCGACCCCGTCCTTCGAGGACTTCCTGCGCGCCAAGCTGCTCGACAACATGGTGCCGCTGACCGAGCACGCCGTGCAGCGCATGCTGCAGGGCGGCCAGTACGCCTGGGCCAAGCGCACGCTGGACAAGGAATTCCCGAACGTCGTCGAGATCCTGATGCGCCAGGCCGAAACCTTCGGCTTCGGTTTCGCCTCGCGCAGCGAATGGACCCCCGAGGAACTGGCCAAGGCCTGCCACGACTGGGCCGCCGCGATCGTCTCGGAGGCGCAGGGCGACGCCGCCCTGGTCGACCCGCTCGCAGGCCAGATCAAGTCGGCGGTGCACGACATCCAGACCCTCGAGGAGCGCATGCAGACGCCAGCCTGGCGGCTCGCGGAATCGCTGCGCCAGCGCGTCTACGAGGCCAAGCTGGCCTGCGAGATGAGCGTGGGCAGCACCGCGCGCGAGAAGCTCGGCGAGCTGCGCGGCCTGCTGCGGCTCGGGCTCGCGCATGGTTCGTTCCAGAAGCAGGAAGCCCAGCAGATCATGGAATACCTGCGGCTGCTCAAGCCGGAGATCTTCGTCGAGGAGCCCTACGACGTGTTCTCGCGGCTGGCCGCCTGGCTGCGCGGCATCTTCATGGTGGCCACGCCGCCCAAGGCGCCGGCCACGCAGAACCCGCCGCGCCAGCCGCAGCAGCGGCCATAGGCGAGAGCGGGCGCGCCGCGCCCGCCGCCACGACAACGAGCCGGAACCCGTTCCAGACGGCTCCCGGCCCGCGCCGCAAGCGGCCTGCAAACGACCTGCAAGCAGGCTACAAGCGGCCTAATCGGCGAGGCTTACTGGCCGCCCGAGCCCGGGCTGCCGTTACCGGCCGGCGACATGCCGCTGGTATTGCCGTTCACCGCGTCGCCCGCCTTCGAATTCGCGCCGTGCGCGGAACTGTTGGCGCGCGTCTTCGAGTGCGACTTCGTCGAGTGATGCATGCCGGTGCTGCCCTTGCCGTTCATGCCGCTCATGCCGTTGGTCGAGCCATTACCCGGTGCGGTCGGCGCCGCATCGGTGCCGCCCGTCTGGCCGCCGGAATTGGCGCCTTGCGAGCCGCCGCCCATTCCACCACCGCCCGCCGCACCGCCGCCGGCACCCCCAGCAGCAGCGCCGCCGCCGCCCCCCGCTCCACCGGCCGCGCCACCGCCGCCGGCCTGCGCCATCGCGGAAGTCGCCGCGAACACGGTGGTCGTCACCAGCGCGGCACCCATCAGCATCTTGCGAATCCTGGACATGAGATTTCTCCTCGGGGAAAGTGTTCGACGCGGCTTCGAACCCGGCCGCGCCGCCTTGCCGCGACATGCGGCAGGCTTCAGGAAAGACCGGCCCTCACGACAGCCGGTTCGCCGCGAGCCCCGACTGTTACCCACCGTTTCATTTGCTTGCGGCTCGTCCACATCTGCTTACAGTGGCGGGCGCGAAAGCGGCAACGGCAGGTCGCGCCGGGGTTTGCGCGATCTGCATGACGCAGCGAACGTGCCCGTCGCGCGCGCACCGCCGCGCAAGGCGCTCGCCGCCGCCGGCGCGCTGGCTTATGATGCGAGCCTTGCTTTTTTACATGGGCGCGTCATCGGCGCCCCGAACGATGCCCAACCTCGATTTCACCCTGACCGGCGATTACGTCGAACTGCACAACCTGCTCAAGATCACCGGCGTGGCCGACAGCGGCGGCTCCGCCAAGGTGCTGGTCGCCTCGGGCGCGGTGCGCGTGGACGGCGCCGTCGAGCTGCGCAAGACCTGCAAGATCCGCGCGGGCCAGGTGGTGCTGTTCCAGGACACGCGCATC
>NZ_VWWC01000146.1:0-17755 GCF_011753175.1 Burkholderia sp. Cy-637
CCGGCTGGCCGGCCGCGGCCGGCGCGGCGCCGCTGGCGGCTTCGGCCGCGCGCTGGCGCTGCTGCTCGACGATCTTGTCGATCGGCAGGTAGACCAGGCTGTTGCCGCTCTTGCTGCCGATATAGACCTTGGTGGCCTTCGAGTAGATGTCCTGCATGGTGTCGAGGTACATGCGCTCGCGCACCACCGCCGGCGCCTTCTCGTATTGCGCGTAGACCTGCTTGTAGCGATCCGCGTCGCCCTGTGCCTGCGTCACGACGCGATCGGCATAGGCCTTCGCATCATCGACCAGCTTGGCGGCATCGCCGCGCGCGCGCGGCAGCAGATCGTCGGCATAGGCCTGCGCCGCATTCCTGGCCGCCTCGCGCTCCTGGCGCGCCTTGCCGATCTCGTCGACCGCCGCCTGCACCTGCTCGGGCAGTTGCGCGGCCTGAATCACCACGCCCGTCACCACCAGGCCCGTCTGCTCGCGGTCGAGATCGCCCTGGATCGCCGCGCTCAATTGATCGCGCAGCTTGTCGCGATCGGCGCCCGTCACTTCGCTGGCCGCCGCGGCGCCCACGATGCGACGAATCGCCGCCTGCGCCGACTGGCGCACGGCGAGTTCGGGATCGACGGTTCGGAACAGGTAGTCGGTGGCGGAGCGGATCCGATACTGGACGATGAAGCGCACGTCGACGATGTCGCCATCGCGCGTGAGCATCGAGGCATCCTTCACATTCGCCACGCGCACCACGTTGTTGCGGCCGATCTCGGTGGCGTGGATCTGGGCGGTATCGACGATCTCGTGCGACTCGAACGGATACGGCAGGCGCCAGTGAACGCCCTGGCCGACCGTGCCGCGAGATTCGCCGAACTGCAGCACCACGCCGGTCTGGCCGTCGGGCACCACGAACACGCCGCTGCCGGCATAAACGGCGACCAGCACGCCGATCACGATGCCGACGCCAACCCTCGCCGCGCGGCCGTTGTCGGGGCGAAAGCCGCGATTGCCGCCGCCGCCCTTGCCGCCGAACAGGCCAGCCAGGCGCCGGTTGAAATTGCGCCACATTTCGTCGAGATCGGGGGGGCCTTCGCCGTCGGGCGGCGGACGCTTCGGGTCGTTCTTGCGGGACTTGTCGCCATTGCCCTCGCCGCGACCCCAGCGGGGATCGTTGATCGACAGCATCGGGCGCTTGCGCAGCCAGGAACTCCGCTCGTTGTAATCGTTCACCTGAGTTTGTTCACCAGATTGGGCCTCGACTGTGCCGGCAGGCTGCCGGTCAGTGCCCGTGTTCGGAAACCGTGTGGTCGTCGTGCGGTTCGGTCAGCGCGTTGCCATCGAACCGAACGTCGCGCTCGGGCAGCAACCCCGTGCCGGCAAGCGCATCGCTGCTCGCGATTTCGGCAATGGCGGCACGCAGCGTATCGAGCCCCTGGCCCGTGCGTGCGCTCAAAAAGACGCGCGAAATATTACCATACTCATCGCGCTCGACCGCGTCGCCGCGGGCCGCCAGCTCGGGCACCGCGTCGATCTTGTTGAATACCAGCACCTGCCGGATCGCGTCCGCGCCGATCTCGTGCAGCACGTCGTTGACCTGCTCGATCTGCTCGAGCCGAACCGCGCTGGAGGCGTCGACCACGTGCAGCAGCAAGTCGGCGTGAATGGTTTCCTCGAGCGTGGCGCGGAACGCGGCCACCAGTTGGTGAGGCAGCTCGCGGATGAAGCCGACCGTGTCGGACACCACGATCTGGCCGACCTCGTCGCCGAGATAGACACGTCGCGAGGTGGTGTCGAGCGTGGCGAACAGCTGGTCGGCCGCATAGGCCTGCGCCTTGGTCAGCGCATTGAACAGCGTCGATTTGCCCGCGTTCGTGTAGCCCACCAGCGACACCGACATGGTGCGGTTGCGCTCGCGTTGGCGGCGCTGCGTATTGTGCTGGCGGCGCAGCTTGTCGAGCCGCGACTTCAGCATCTTGATGCGCTCGCCGATCAGCCGGCGGTCGGTTTCGAGCTGCGTTTCGCCGGGGCCGCGCAGGCCGATACCGCCTTTCTGCCGCTCCAGGTGGGTCCAGGCGCGGATCAGCCGCGTCGACAGATACTGCAGTTGCGCCAGCTCGACCTGCAGCTTGCCTTCGTGGCTGCGCGCGCGCTGCGCGAAGATGTCGAGGATCAGGCTGGTGCGGTCCACCACGCGGCGGTTCAGCGTGCGTTCGAGATTGCGCTGCTGGGCGGGGGCGAGCGGGTGGTTGAAGATGACGATGTCGACGTCGTTGGCGTCGCAGGCCAGGCGCAGTTCCTCGGCCTTGCCGCTGCCGATGAACATGGCCGCGTCGGGGCTGGAGCGTCGACCGGTGAGCGTGACTGCGGGGCGGGCGCCCGCGCTGGAGGCGAGCAGGCTGAGTTCTTCGAGGCTGGCCTCGAAATCGGTCTTGCCGAAATCGATGCCGACTAACGCTGCGTTGATCAAATTATCGGGTGTCAAGATAAGGCGGCTGGCGTGGATCGCCGGCGGCGACGGACGCCAGCCGCAGCAATCGGGTTAGGACGAAGCTTCCGCATCCGGGTGGAAATTCACCGGGCGCGCCGGCACGACCGTCGAGATAGCGTGCTTGTAAACCATCTGGGTAACCGTGTTACGGAGCAACACGACGTACTGGTCGAACGATTCGATGTTCCCTTGCAGCTTGATGCCGTTGACGAGGTAGATCGACACCGGCACATGCTCCTTACGCAGTGCGTTCAAAAACGGGTCTTGTAACAATTGCCCTTTGTTGCTCATGGCGTACTCCATCTTTTTTGCAGGTTGATCTTCTAGATTGGCGGTGAAGAAAAAGAGATCCACCGTCAATCGCTACACTATAGCCGATTTTGCTTCCCCTGCTCCGGGGCCGGCCGTTCGGTCTAGTCGCCGCGCCCCTTGTCCGCGTAGGGGTTCACCGAGGAGCGGAACTCTATTCGCAATGGAGTGCCGGTCAGCGCGAAAGTTTCCCGGAAACGATTCTCGAGATAGCGCTTGTAGGTTTCGGTGACGGCGTCGAGCGCATTGCCGTGGACCACGATCACGGGCGGATTCTGGCCGCCCTGGTGCGCATAGCGCAGCTTCGGCCGGACCGGACCGCGACGGCGCGGCTGCTGGAATTCGACCGCCTCGATCAGCGCGCGCGTGAGCTTCGGCGTCGGCAGCTTCTTCATGGCGGCGGCATAGGCGTCGTCGACCGAGCGCAGCAGCGGGCCGATGCCGGTCTTCTCGGCCGCCGAGATGAAGTGGAACTTGGCGAATTCGAGGAATTTCAGCTTGCGGGTCAGGTCCGCCTTGGTGCGATCGCGCGTGTGGGCATCGAGCCCGTCCCACTTGTTCACGCCCACCACCAGCGCGCGGCCCTGCTCCACCACGAAGCCGGCGATGTGCGCGTCCTGGTCGGAGATGTCCTGCTGCGCATCCAGCAGAAGAATGACGACGTTGGCGTCGGAGATCGACTGCAGCGTCTTCACCACCGAGAATTTCTCAATCGCCTCGAACACCTTGCCGCGACGGCGCAAGCCGGCCGTGTCAATCAGCGTGTAGGGCTTGCCGTTGCGCTCGAAGTCGACGTAGATCGAATCGCGCGTGGTACCCGGCATGTCGAAGGCGATCACGCGGTCCTCGCCGATCAGCGTGTTGACCAGCGTCGACTTGCCGACGTTCGGGCGGCCCACGATGGCAATCTTCACGCCGCGCGAGGCCTGCGTGTCGTCGGCTTCCTCGGGCTGGCCGGCGTAGGCGACTTCCAGCGCCTCGTTGATCATGTCGGTCACGCCGTCGCCGTGCGCGGCCGAGATCGCGCGCGGGTCGCCCATGCCGAGCTCGTAGAAGTCGGAGGCGACCGCCGTGTACTTCATGCCCTCGGCCTTGTTGACCACCAGGAAGATCGGTCGACCAGTCTTGCGCAGGTAGTCGGCGATCGACTTGTCCTGCGGCGCGAGCCCGTTGCGGCCGTCGACGATGAACACCACCACGTCGGCTTCCTCGACCGCCTGGCGCGTCTGGCGCGCCATTTCGTGCAGGATCCCGTCCTTCGCGACCGGCTCGAAGCCGCCCGTGTCGACCACCAGGTAAGGGCGCGCGCCAGCCCGGCCCTCGCCGTAATGGCGGTCGCGCGTGAGGCCCGGCAGGTCGGCGACGAGGGCGTCGCGCGAGCGTGTGAGCCGGTTGAACAGCGTGGATTTCCCCACATTGGGGCGCCCGACGAGGGCAATGACCGGTTTCATTTGATGTCGTCTACGGTATTACGCAGGAGCGGGAGACCCGCCGCGCGCGAGATGCGCTGCGACGGGCGGCTGCGTTGAATGAAAATTAGCACGAATTCCGCGCCGCGACGGGCGCTCGCGTGCGACTCGCGCGACGCGTGAACACGGCGGCATGCCGCCCGGGCAGCGCGCCGGCCCCATCCGCTCGGGGGCATCGGCAGCAATCGCCACGCCAAAAAAACACGCGCGGCCCGCGCCATCGGGCGCCGGGCCGCGCAATTCCAAACCGATCGCTCAGCGCGGACGGAAGCCGTACAGCTCGCCGCCCTGCGTCTGCACTACCAGCGTGTCGCCGGCCAGCACCGGCGCCGCCGTGATCGGGCTGCCGTCCGTCTTCATGCGCGCGACGAAGGAACCGTCGTCACGCGACAGGAAGTGGACAAAGCCCTTGTAGTCGCCGAGCACCAGCGCATGGCCGAGCAGGTAAGGCACGCCGACATCGCGACTCTTAAGCTTGTCGTTGCGCCAGAGCTGGTTGCCGGTCGACACGTCGTAGGCCGTGACCACCGACCAGTCGTCGCCGCCAGCCAGCACGGTATCGTCCTGCGCCACGCCGCTGCGGCTCGAGAAAGCCTTCTCCCAGAGCGGACGGCCCGAGTTCGCGTCGAAGCAGCCGATCTGCCCCTGGAACGTGACCGCGCAGGACAGCGCGCCGACCAGGGTGGGCGGGCCGCTGACGTCGTTGATCCGCTCGACCTCGGTCACGCCCTTCGGGAACGACACGGGCGTCTGCCAGAAGGCGTCGCCCGACTGCAGGTTGATGGCCACCAGCCCGCCGCCGGGGAAACCGGCCAGCACGGCCTGGTCGCCCGCGAAGGTCATGCCGGCCGACACGCGCAGGTTCAGCGGCACCGCGCGGCTGCGGTAGACCCACTTCTGCTCGCCGGTCTGCGCGGCGAAGGCGATCACCTGGCCGTCGATGGTGCGCACGATCACCAGGCCGTTGCCGACCAGCGGCGGCGAGAAGATCTCGCCCTGCACGTTGGTCTGCCAGAGCTGCTTGCCGTCCGCGCCGAGCACGAACACGCCGCCCTTGAGCGCGCCGACCGCGGTCAGCGTGCCGTCGCTGCCGACGCCGGCCGACAGGTCCGAGCGCAGCTTGGTGCGCCACACGGTCTGGCCGGTCTTGGCATCGATCTTCTCGACCGTGCCGTTGGTGGCCGCGGCGTACACCGCGTCGCCGACCGCGATCGGCGAGAACGAATAGCGCCCGCCCTTGCCGACGCTCGTCTTCCACGCCTGCTGGACATTGAGCACGGGCTTGATCTCGGTGAGCGGCGTCGGCACGCGGCGCGCGTCCTTGGTGGCCGAGCAAGCCGACAGCGCGAGAATGGCAGCGGCACAGGCGATCGGAAGAGCGTTACGTTTCAGCAAATTCATCGGTGAGCGAAGCTATCTAGGGTTGTGGAACGAGCGTGGACGCTCAGCTACCGAGCGCGTCGAGCTTGAACTGCACGAGCTGGCGCGCACGCTGGTCTTCCTTCGGCAGCGAGTCGAGCGCGAGCTGGTAGGCCGAGCGCGCGTCGTCGCGCTTGCCCTGCGCCGCCAGCAGGTCGCCGCGCCGGTCCGCGACGAGACCCTTGAAGCCTTCGTCTGACGTGCCGTTGAGCAGCGCCAGGCCGGCGTCATAGGCCTTCTCGTCGAGCAGCAGCGAGGCCAGGCGCAGCTTCGCGATCTGCTTGTACTCGTCGTCCTTCGCGTGATCGATCGCCCATTGCAACTGGGTCTTGGCGCCGGCCGAATCGCCCGCCATGTACAGGCCCTTGGCCGCCGCCAGCGCCGTCATCTGCGCATAGGCGGTGCCGCCGTACTTGTCTTCCATGTCGGCGGCCGCGCGCGCGATCTTCGCCTTGTCGCCGGAGGTGACGGCCTGCTGCACCGCCTCGTATAGCCCGGAAGCTTCGGAGGCCTGATGGCGCTGCCAGAAATTCCAGCCGTTCCAGGCCGCGACGACGACGAGCACGGCAGTCAGGATCCAGGTCGTCAGGTTGCCCCAGCGGGCCCACCACGCTTTTACGCTTTCAATCGATTCTTGTTCGTCGTGATAACTCATCGCCTAGCGATTCCTTCTGTCCAGCTTGTTGTCGAGCGGATGCGCCGCGATCAGTCGTCGCCGTCTTCGGCGGATGCAACCATCGCATTGATTAGAAATTCGGTCAAGTTCTCGACCGTTACCGTCTGCTGCGCGCTCTTTTCGCCTTCCGCGCCGCGCAAGGCCTTCACGCCGGCCGTGCCGTTGGCGACCTCGTCCTCGCCGAGGATCACCGCGTAGGCGGCGCCGCTCGCGTCGGCGCGCTTCATCTGCGACTTGAAGCTGGCGCTCGCGCCGTCGGCGCTGCAGTGGAAGATCACGTCGAGGCCGGTGTCGCGCAGGCGCTCGCCGATGATGAAGGCCTGTTCGCGCGCCGCCTCGCCCTGGTGAACGAGATAGACGTCGACGCCGTCCTGCTCCGGCACGAGCTGCTCTTCCTTGAGCAGTTCGAGGATCCGCTCGACGCCCATCGCCCAGCCGCAGGCCGCCGTCGGCTTGCCGCCGAGTTGCTCGATCAGCGGGTCGTAGCGGCCGCCAGCGGCCACCGTGCCCTGCGCGCCGAGCTTGTCGGTCACCCATTCGAACACGGTCAGGTTGTAGTAATCGAGGCCGCGCACCAGGCGCGGATTGATCGTGAACGGCACGTTGTTGGCCTTCAGCAGGCGCTGCAGCCCGTCGAAGTGCGCGCGCGAGCTCTCGCCGAGGAAGTCGATCAGCTTCGGCGCGTTCTGCGCGATCGCCTGCAGGGCCGGATTCTTGGTGTCGAGCACGCGCAGCGGGTTCGTGTAGAGACGGCGCTTGGCATCCTCGTCGAGCACCTCGACGTGCTGCTCGAGGTACTTGATCAGCTCGACGCGGTGCGCGGCGCGCTCCTCGGCCAGGCCGAGCGAGTTGATCTCGAGCTTGATGCCGGTCAGGCCCAGGTCATCCCACAGGCGCTGGCACATCATGATGATTTCCGCGTCCGCATCAGGGCCGGCAAAACCGATCGCTTCCACGCCGACCTGGTGGAACTGACGATAGCGGCCTCGCTGCGGACGCTCGTGGCGGAACATCGGGCCGACGTACCAGAGGCGCTTCGGGCCGTCATACAGCAGGTTGTGCTCGATCGCGGCACGCACCACGGCGGCGGTGTTCTCCGGACGCAGGGTCAGGTTCTCGCCGTTCAGCGCGTCGGTGAAGCTGTACATCTCCTTCTCGACGATGTCGGTCACTTCGCCGATGCCGCGCGTGAACAGTTGCGTATGCTCGACGATCGGGGTGCGGATGTTCTGGTAGCCGTAGGCGCGCAGCAGCGACTTCACGGTCGACTCGAAGAATTCCCACAGTCCGGCATCCTGCGGGAGGATGTCGTTCATGCCCTTCACGCCCGTCAGTTTTTCGAGCTTTCGCTTGGTTTCGGTCATCTGATTTCGGTTGACGATTTATTGCTCGGCCGTTGCCTGGCCGTAGTTGCGCGCGACGTAGTCGCTCACGATTTGCTGGAATTCCTCGGCGATGCGCTCGCCGCGCAGCGTCTTGACCTTCTCGCCGTCGATGAACACGGGCGCGGCCGGATTCTCGCCCGAGCCCGGCAGGCTGATGCCGATGTTGGCGTGCTTCGACTCGCCCGGCCCGTTGACGATGCAGCCCATCACCGCGACGTTCATCTTCTCGACGCCCGGGTAGGTCTTGCGCCAGGACGGCATCTGCTCGCGCAGGTAGGTCTGGATCTGCATCGCCAGTTCCTGGAACAGCGTGCTGGTGGTACGGCCGCAGCCCGGGCAGGCGATCACCATCGGCGCGAACGAACGCAGGCCCATGGTCTGCAGGATTTCCTGGCCGACCACCACCTCGCCGGTACGCGGCGCGCCCGGCTCCGGCGTCAGCGAGATGCGGATCGTGTCGCCGATGCCTTCCTGCAGCAGCACGCCGAGCGCCGCCGTCGAGGCGACGATGCCCTTCGAGCCCATGCCGGCCTCGGTCAGGCCCAGGTGCAGCGCGAAGCCGCAGCGCTTGGCCAGTTCGCGGTAGACGGCGATCAGGTCCTGCACGCCGCTGACCTTGCAGGACAGGATGATCTTGTCGCGACCGAGGCCCAGTTCGACGGCGCGCTCGGCCGAGCCGATCGCCGACTGGATCAGTGCCTCGTACATCACGCTCTGCGCGTCCCAGGGGGCGCTGCGCGCGGCGTTCTCGTCCATCATGCGCGCGAGCAGGTCCTGGTCCAGGCTGCCCCAGTTCACGCCGATGCGCACCGGCTTGTCGTACTTGGCGGCAGCCTCGATCATCTGCGCGAACTGCGTGTCGCGCTTGGCGCCCTGGCCGACGTTGCCCGGGTTGATGCGGTACTTCGAGAGCGATTCTGCGCAGGCCGGGTAGTCGCGCAGCAGCAGGTGGCCGTTGTAATGGAAGTCGCCCACCAGCGGCACCGCGACGCCCATCCGGTCGAGTTGCTCACGGACCGCCGGCACGGCGGCCGCGGCCTCGGGCGTATTCACGGTGATCCGGACCAGCTCCGACCCCGCGTTGGCCAGTTCCTTGATCTGGATCGCGGTGCCGATCGCGTCGGCGGTATCGGTATTGGTCATCGACTGCACGCGCACGGGCGCGTCGCCGCCGATCGTCACCAGGTTCCCGCCCCAACGGACATCCACCGCGTGCGAGCGGCGGCGCGGCAAGGAGCCGCCGAACACCGGTTCGGTGGAACAAATCTGGCTGCTGCGTGGGGATTGAGCTTCGGATTGCATCGTTGGATCCATTTACGCCGGAAGCGCCGCCCGCGGACGGCGCGCGAATTGAAAAAGCGTCGTGCCCGGTCAGCCACGACGCTAGCTGTCAGGGCAGCGCGAAGCGCGCGACGTTGCCCTTACCCGCCGAATATTTTGCCGGATCGACGATTTTTCCGTCGAACGTGACCGACTCGAGGCCGGCCCGGTTGCCGATCGTCACGCGCAGCGGCGTATCGCCCGCCACCTGGCGCGTCTCGCCGGCCTTCACGAGGGCCGACGCGAGTTCCTTGCCGCTCTTGTCACGCACGCTGACCCAGCAATCCTGCTTGACCGTGATGCCGAGCACCGACTGGCCGGCCGCCGCGACCACGCTCGCGCCATCGGCCGACGATGCCGCGGCCGGCGCCACCGCCGACGACCCGGGCTGGGCCGGCGCCGCGGCCGAAGCGCCAGCGTCGTTCGTGGCCGGCGCATTGCCGCCGGCACTCGCACCGGCATCCGAGGCGACACCGCCGGTCACTGTCGAACCGCCCACCGCGATCGCGGTGGTATCGGAGGTGGCTGCCGCCTGGGCCGCCACCGAGGAAGCCTGCCCGGCTTCCGAGGCGGCCGGCGATGCCGCGCCGGTATTGGACTTGAAGCGCGCGAGCCAGTTCGCGGAATCGCCGCTCGAATGCCACATCGCCGCCGCGATCAGCACCACGATCACTGCCAGCACGCCCCACAGCCATGTGCGACCGCGCGTGGGCGCACCGAGCGGAATCGAGACGCGGCCGCGCGGCAGGCCGGTACCGGCCGAGGCCGGCATCGACAGATCGACCTCCGGCACGCCCTTCTCACGACGCAGCGCCTGCGCGAACGGTTCCGGATCGACGCCAAGCATCTTCGCGTAGCTGCGCACCACGCCAGCCGCGAAGGTCGCGCCCGGCATCTGGCTGATATCGCCGGCCTCCAGCGCGCGCAGCTTCGGCGCCGCCACCTTCAGGCGAGAGGATACGTCCGCCACCGACCAACCCTTTGCCTCGCGCAGCTGCGCGAGGCGCGCCCCGACCGCCGCCAACGACTCCAACCCCGCCGACGCCGGCTTGTGCTCGGCGTTCGTCTCTGTGCCTCTTGGCGGTTGCGGCTCGCTCATCCTAATCCTCGCGTCGATTCTTCTTCACTTGCGCGACCGCGCCGGCGCATCGCCCGGCGCCGAAGCGCAACCGTTAAACAGAGGCGGGCCAAGCCCGCCCCGGATCGCTTTCGCGTCGCCCGGACTTCCCCGTCAGACAGCCCGGACTTCGATGATCTTGCCCGCTCCCGTCCGTTCCGCCAGGCGCGTGCGGTCCTTCACGGCGCCGGCAAGCTGACCGCAGGCGGCGTCGATGTCATCGCCGCGCGTCTTGCGCACGGTCGTGACGACGCCGGCATCGATCAGGATCTGCGAGAACTGCTTGATCCGCTCGTTCTTCGAGCGAAGCAGCCCCGATTCCGGGAACGGATTGAACGGGATCAGATTGAATTTGCACGGCACGTCGCGGGTCACCGCGAGCAACTCGCGCGCATGCGCGTCGGTGTCGTTGACGCCGTCGAGCATGCAGTATTCGAATGTGATGAAATCCCGCGGCGCGACGGTCAGATAGCGCTGACATGCGGCCATCAGCTCCCGCAGCGGGTACTTCTTGTTGAGCGGCACCAGTTCGTCGCGCAGCGCATCGTTCGGCGCATGCAGCGACACCGCCAGCGCCACCGGCAGTTCGGCGCCGAGGCGGTCCATCATCGGCACCACGCCCGAGGTGGAGAGCGTCACGCGGCGCCGCGACAGCCCGTAGGCGTTGTCGTCGAGCATCAGCCGCATGGCCGGCACCACCGCGCTGTAATTGAGCAGCGGCTCGCCCATGCCCATCATCACCACATTGGTGACGACGCGATCGGCCTTGCCGTTCGGCCCGGGGGCACGCCCGAGCGATTCGCGCAGCGCGAATTCCGCCATGCGCAATTGTCCGACGATTTCAGCCGTCGAGAGATTGCGCGAAAAACCCTGCTTGCCTGTCGAACAGAACCGACAGTTCACGGCACACCCGGCCTGCGAGGACACGCACAGCGTGCCGCGCGTTTCTTCCGGGATGAACACGGTCTCGACCGCGTTGCCGTTGCCCACGTCGATCAGCCACTTGCGCGTGCCGTCCGACGAGACGTGATCGCTGGCGATCTCGGGCATGCCGATCATCGCGCGGCCCTTGAGCTTTTCGCGCAAGGACTTCGCAAGATCGGTCATGCCGTCGAAATCGGCGGCGTTGTACTGATGAATCCAGCGCTGCAACTGCTTGGCGCGAAACGGCTTCTCGCCGAGGCTGCCGCAATACGCGACGAGGCCTTCGGCGTCGAAGTCGAGAAGATTGACGGAAGTTTCGCTCGTCATGGTGCCCTGCCTTGCCGCGTGCGCCGGATTCCGTTACCCGCTTAGCGCGAGTAGACGTTCAGGCCGGCGAAGAAGAACGAGATTTCGACGGCGGCCGTTTCCGGCGCGTCCGAGCCGTGCACGGCGTTGGCATCGATGCTGTCGGCGAAATCGGCACGGATGGTACCGGCTTCGGCCTTCTTCGGATCCGTCGCGCCCATCAGGTCGCGGTTCTTCAGGATGGCGTTCTCGCCTTCCAGAACCTGGATCATCACCGGGCCCGAGATCATGAAGTCGACCAGGTCCTTGAAGAACGGACGTGCTGCGTGGACAGCGTAGAACTGCTCTGCCTCACCGCGCGACAGGTGCGCCATACGAGCCGCGACGACCTTCAGGCCAGCGCCTTCGAAACGGCTGTAGATCTGACCGATCACGTTCTTTGCCACTGCATCCGGCTTGATGATCGACAGGGTGCGCTCGATTGCCATAAAAACTCCAAGAAATTAAGAAGTTACGTTTTCAAATGAATCCGCTATTGTAACACGTTCCCGTGTATCATAGCGATTGAACCCTTACACAATCGTAAGGTCGAAAACCGGGTATGCTGACACTTGCGCGTCGCCCGTGTTTTCTTGCTCGGCGGCCCTTGAAACCTTGGGCCGGCAAACCGATCTTATGCAGTGCGGCGCCCGGATTGCTGCAGCGCATCGCGATGCATCCGGTTTCCGATCGCTGTCACGTTCCATGCTAGGAGAAACCATGAACGACTATCCGTACAACTTCGGTCGCGGCGGTACGCTGGCCTCGGCCGAAACCCGCAACCGCGTGCTGCGGAATACTTACTGGCTGCTCGCGCTCTCGATGATCCCGACCGTGCTCGGCGCCTGGGTCGGGGTCGCGACCGGTTTCTCGCTGTTCGCGGCCACCAGCCCGATGATGAGCCTGCTGGCCTTCTTCGCGATCGCCTTCGGATTCATGTTCGCGATCGAACGCACCAAGAACAGCAGCGCCGGCGTGTTCGTGCTGCTCGGCTTCACGTTCTTCATGGGCCTGATGCTGTCGCGCCTGCTCAGCTTCATCCTCGGCTTCTCGAACGGCCCGTCGCTGATCATGCTCGCCTTCGGTGGCACCGGCGTGATCTTCGCCGCGATGGCCACCGTCGCCACGGTCAGCAAGCGCGATTTCTCGGGACTGGGCAAATGGCTGTTCGTCGGCGTGATCGTGCTGATCCTGGCTTCGGTCGCCAACATGTTCCTGCACCTGCCGGCGCTGATGCTGACGGTGTCGGTGCTGGCGATCGTGATCTTCTCGGCCTACATGCTGTTCGACGTGCAGCGCGTGGTGAACGGCGGCGAGACGAACTACATCACGGCCACGCTGGCGATCTACCTCGACCTGTACAACGTCTTCACCAACCTGCTCGCCCTGCTCGGCATCTTCGGCGGCAACCGCAACTGAGCGGAATCACCGCGATGCGGATCAAGAAAAACCGGCCTTCGGGCCGGTTTTTTCATGCCCGTTCGAGATCGGCTCAGTCGCGCTCGAATACCGCGATCGATTCGACGTGCGAGGTATTGGGGAACATGTTGACGACGCCCGCGCCGCGCAGCCGATAGCCGGCCTCGTGCACCAGCAGGCCGGCGTCGCGCGCCAGCGTGGCCGGGTTGCAGGAGACGTAGACGATCCGCTTCGGCAAGGGGCCTTCGCCGCTCTGCGCGATCTCGGCCAGCGCCTTCGAGACGGCCAGCGCGCCTTCGCGCGGCGGATCGACCAGGAACTTGTCGAATGCGCCGAGGGCACGCAGGTCGTCGGCCGTCACCTCGAACAGGTTGCGGCAGGCGAACGAGGTATGGCCGTCGACGCCGTTCTCCTTGGCATTGGCCAGGGCGCGCGTGGTCAGCGCCTCGCTGCCCTCGATCCCCACCACCTCGCGCGACAGGCGCGCCAGCGGCAGGGTGAAGTTGCCGATCCCGCAGAACAGGTCGAGCACGCGGTCCTCGCGGCGCGGCGCGAGCAGGCGCAGCGCGCGGCCGACCAGCACGCGATTGATCTGATGGTTGACCTGGGTGAAGTCGGTCGGCTTGAACGGCATGCGGATGTTGAATTCCGGCAGCGTGTAATCGAGCGACTTGTCGAGCGGGTAGAACGGGAACACCGAATCCGGCCCCTTCGGCTGCAGCCAGAACTGCACCTGGTGGGCATCGGCGAACTCGCGCAACAGCGCCTCGTCGGCCGCGTTGATCGGTTCGAGCACGCGCAGCACCAGCGCGGTCACGCTCGAGCCGACCGCCAGTTCGATCTGCGGCATGCGATCGCTGATCGAGAGCCCCTCGACCAGCCGGCGCAGCGGCACGAGCAGGGCCGAAACGTGCGGCGGCAGCACCTCGCAGCTGGTCATGTCGGCCACGTAGCTGCTCTTCTTCTCATGGAAACCGACCAGCACGCCGCCCTTCTTCGCGACGTTGCGCACGGTCAGCCGCGCGCGATAGCGATAGCCCCACGACGGCCCGTGGATCGGCGAGAACATTGCCTCCGAGCGCAGCTTGGCGAGATGCCACAGATTGTCCTCGAGCACGCGCTGCTTGATCGCGACCTGCGCACGCACGTCGAGATGCTGCATCGAGCAGCCCCCGCAGGTACCGTAGAACTGGCACTTCGGCTCGCTGCGCATCACGCTCGGGCGCAACACTTCGACCAGGGTGGCCTGCTCGTAGCTGGCCTTGCGGCGATAGCTCGAATAGGTGACGCGCTCGCCCGGCAGCGCGCCCTCGACGAAGATCACCTTGCCGGACTCGCCGTCCTCGTTCACGATGCGGCCGACGCCGCGCGCCTCGTGGTCGAGCGATTCGATCTCGATGGGCGCGCTGACTTGCACGACGGGCGCGTTCCGGGACTTGCGCGCGGGAGTGTGGGCGGCTTCAGACACCAGCTTTTCCTGACATTCGTTTGTGGGAAGGCGAGATTGTAGACGAATGGCCGCCCCGCATTGGAGATTCGCCATGCAACTGATCAACTGGAACGTTCAATGGGGTCGGGACGCGAGCGGTCGCGTCGATCTTGGCCGCACCGTGGCCGAGGCGCGTGCACTCGCCGACTTCGACGTGCTGTGCCTGCAGGAACTCACGCGCGGCTTCGACAGCCTGCCCGGCGGTCCCGGGGCGGACCAGTTCGCCGAACTGGCCGCGCTGCTGCCCGGCTACACGGTGATCGAGGCGCTCGCCGTCGACCTGCCGCCCGATCCTGGCCAAGCAGCCGCCGGCGCGCCGCGGCGCCAGTTCGGCAACGCCATCGCCACGCGCCTGCCGGTGGGGCGGATCCTGCGCCACACGCTGCCCTGGCCTGCCGACGACAGCGTGCCGTCGATGCCTCGCGTGGCGCTCGAGGCGAACCTGCAGACCGCACACGGCCCGCTGCGGGTCGTCACCACCCACCTGGAGTTCTATTCCGGGGCGCAGCGCATGGCCCAGGTCGAGGCCTTGCGCGAGCAGCATCGCGAGGCGATCGACCACGCGCGGCACCCCGCCTCCGCCGAAAAGACCGGCAGCGCCTTCACGGCATCGGCGCGGGCACGCGACGCGGTCGTCTGCGGGGACTTCAACAGCGCCTGGCGCGACGATGCCTACCGGCGCCTGCTGGCCCCGATCGACGGCGCACCGGCTTTCGTCGATGCCTGGATGCACGCCCATCCCGGCGAGATGCCACCGCCGACGGCCGGCGTCTACGACACGCAGCAGTGGCAGCAAGGCTCGCTGACCTGCGACTTCGTGTTCGTGACCGAAACGCTGCGCGAGCGGATCCTGCGCTGCGAGATCGACAGCACGACACGCGCCTCCGATCACCAGCCGATCCTGCTCGAATTGCGCGACTGAGCGGATCGCGCGCCCGGGGAGACACAATGAAAAATGGCGAATCGATTCATCGGAATCGATTCGCCGTCCCGATTCGCCTTCCGTCACCAAGCGCGGGATTATTTGGGAAATGCCGCCAGGTATTCGGCCCAATGCGGCGCAGGCTCGGCCACCAGGCTGTCCTTCACGAGCTGCACCTCGTCCGCGTATTCGACCGCGGTGAGGCCGCCGCGCATCATCTGGAAGCGGCAGTACAGCAGATAGGTATTGACGACGTCGGTCTCGCAATAATTGCGGATCGCCTCGAGCTCGCCCGCGCGATACGCCTCCCAGACCTGCCCGCCGTCCATCCCCAGCTTGCCCGGGAACCCGCACAGCTTGGCCAGCGCGTCGAGCGGCGCGTTCGCGCGCGGCTGGTACAGCGCCAGCAGATCCATCAGGTCGGTATGCCGCGTGTGGTAGCGCGACAGATAGTTGTTCCACTTGAACTCGCGATCGTCCTCGCCCATGTCCCAGTATCGCGGCGCCGCGATGCCGTGCACCAGCGCACGGTAATGGAGCACCGGCAGGTCGAAGCCGCCGCCGTTCCACGACACGAGCTGCGGCGTGTATTTCTCGATGGTCCGGTAGAAGGACTGGATCAGCGCGGCCTCGCCGTCCGCGGCGGTACCGAGCGAGCGCACACGAAAGCCGCTCTTGTCGCGGAATACGCAGGAGATCGCCGCCACCCGTTGCAGGTGATGCGGCAGGAAATCGCCGCCCGTCTTTTCGCGGCGGGCCTCGAACGCATGTTCGGCCACTTCCTCGTCGCTGAGGTCGGCGGGAAGATCTTCGAGACGGCGAATGCCGTCGACATCGGGAATCGTCTCGATGTCAAAAACCAGAATTGGAGTCATGAATCAGTTACGGAACCGCGCTTTACAGAACGGCGTCCTTGCGAACGCCATTGGAGGCAAAAAACCGCTTCAGCCGCACCAGCGCTTCCTGCTGGATCTGCCGCACGCGTTCGCGCGTCAGGCCCATCTCGTCGGCCAGCTCCTCGAGCGTGGCCGGCTCGATGTTGTTCAGGCCGAAACGCCGCTCGATCACATGGCGGTGCTTGTCGGACAGGCGCGACAGCCAGGCGCGCGTGAGCGTCTCGAGCTCGCGATGCTGGACCTCGGCATCGGGCGACTGGCTCTGGTCGTCGGGCAGCAGGTCCAGCAGGCTGCTCGCCGGGTCCAGGTCGAGCGGCGCGTCGAGCGAGGCGGTGTGCTCGTTCAGCGCGAGGATGTCGGTGACTTCCTCGGCCGTCTTGCCGGTCAGGTAGGCGATGTCGTCGATGCTTGCCTCGCGGCGCTCGGCCGCCTCGCCCGTCGACATCGAATTCTTTTCCAGGTGACGCTTGGCGCGCAGCACCTGGTTCAGTTCGCGGATCACGTGCACCGGCAGCCGCACGGTGCGCGCCTGGTTCATGATGGCGCGCTCGATGCTCTGCCGGATCCACCAGGTCGCGTAGGTGGAGAAGCGGAAACCGCGCGTCGGGTCGAACTTCTCGATCGCGTGCATCAGGCCCAGATTGCCTTCCTCGATCAGGTCCAGGAGCGGCACGCCGCGGTTCAGGTAGCCCTTGGCGATGCTCACCACCAGCCGCAAATTGCGCTCGATCATGACC
The DNA here is from genome assembly GCF_011753175.1 of Burkholderia sp. Cy-637. Taxonomy (NCBI): domain Bacteria; kingdom Pseudomonadati; phylum Pseudomonadota; class Betaproteobacteria; order Burkholderiales; family Burkholderiaceae; genus Burkholderia; species Burkholderia sp. Cy-637. Next base: position 16,899 of record NZ_VWWC01000146.1, read on the forward strand.
TGCCGCGCCTCGAATTCGCCGGCCTTGGCCAGCCGCGAATAGCGCTGCTCCTCCTCGACGGTCAGCAGCGGCTTGACGCTGATGCGGTTCAGGTAATGCTGGATCGTGTCGGCGGTCAATTCCGCCTGCAGCATGGCGCGGAAATCGTCGGCCTCCGGGGCGCTTTCGCGGCGGCCGCTGCCCGATTCGCGCTCGCTACCCTCCGATTCCTCCGCGTCGGACTCGCGCGCCTCGTAGTCGCGTTCGTTCTCTGCGGCATCGTCATCGTCGTCCCTCGAAGCACCAGACCGCCCCACCGATGCTTGCGTGGCACGACTGATTTTCTCAGACTCGGCTTGCGGCTCGTGGCGCTTCGATTTCGGCATGGTCGTCTCGTCTATTGAGGCGGCAGGTACTTCAGCGGATCGACAGGTTTACCCTGCCGGCGAACCTCGAAATGCAACATCACGCGGTCGGAATCGCTGTTACCCATCTCGGCGATCTTCTGGCCTTTCGTGACGGAATCTCCCTCTTTTACCATCAAAGCGCGGTTGTGTGCATACGCCGTGAGATAGGTTGCGTCGTGCTTGACGATAATGAGGTTGCCGTAGCCGCGCAGGCCATTGCCGGCATAGACCACGCGCCCGTCGGCGGCCGCCTTGACGGGCGTGCCCGCCACGCCGCCGATATTGACGCCCTTGTTCTTCGAATCGTCGAACTGGTTCAGGATCGGGCCGCGCACCGGCCAGGCGAAACTGACCGAGCTCGGGCCCGCGCTGCCGGCATCGGCCGGCGCCGGAGCCGGCGCGGTCGAGGGGGCTGCGTTGGCAGGCGCGCCGTTGGCGCCGTAGATCGGCGGCATGGCCGGGCCGCTCGAC
>NZ_VWWC01000147.1:0-17704 GCF_011753175.1 Burkholderia sp. Cy-637
TGGCGCGCGCCTCGCGCTCGCCGAGCGCCGCGTCGGCCGACACGTAGTCGAGCCGGCCCTGCCCGGCCTCGAGCATGCGCCGCACCGGCAGGTCGGTGTCCTCGGCCGGCTTGCCCTCGGCGCGCGGGTGGCCGTGACGTCCGCCATCACCTCGTCGCGCGGGGCAATGCCGGCCACCAGCCAGTGCCATTCGGGCAGGGTCTGGAACACCACGTACTTGGCGCGCGCCTCGCGCTCGCCGAGCGCCGCGTCGGCCGACACGTAGTCGAGCCGGCCCTGCCCGGCCTCGAGCATGCGCCGCACCGGCAGGTCGGTGTCCTCGGCCGGCTTGCCCTCGGCGCGCGGGTGGCCGTGACGTCCGCCATCACCTCGTCGCGCGGGGCAATGCCGGCCACCAGCCAGTGCCATTCGGGCAGGGTCTGGAACACCACGTACTTGGCGCGCGCCTCGCGCTCGCCGAGCGCCGCGTCGGCCGACACGTAGTCGAGCCGGCCCTGCCCGGCCTCGAGCATGCGCCGCACCGGCAGGTCGGTGTCCTCGGCCGGCTTGCCCTCGGCGCGCGGATGGACGAGGTACTTGCCGCGATCCGCGCCGCCCGAGGCGTCGATCGCCAGGAAGTAGCCGCTCTCGCCGATCTTCTGGCGGCGGATGCCGTCCTCGATCGAGGCGATCTCCGCGCCGACGTCCACGCCGACGAACAGCGCGCCGATCACGCGCCCGCTCGCGTCGCTGATCGGCTTGTACTGGGTGATGTAACGTTTGCCGAACAGCGCGGCCAGGCCCGTGTAGCTGCGGCCCGACGCGACCGGGCCGTAGGCGGGCCCCTTGCGGTCGAGCAGGGTGCCGATCGCACGCGTGCCGTCGGCCTTCTTCAGCGAGGTGGTGACGCGCACGAAATCGTCGCCGCGCCGCGCGAAGATGGTCGCGATCGCGCCGCTGCGGGCGAGGAATTCGTCGGGGATCGTGAAGTCCAGGTCGAGCACGCGATCGCCCACCTTCAGCGTCGGCGCATCGGTGCCCTGGATGTTGATCGTTTGCGCGGGGTCCAGCGAAAAACCGCCGGGCAGCAGGCTCTCGAACTGCGTCATCGAGCGCCCGACCTCGGTGCCCAGGGCCTTGTCGAACAAGGCGATGGTCTCGGCGATCGACTGGTTGCGCTCGGCGATGCGCAGCAGCACCTGGTCGGTCACGTGCGTGCCGGCGGTGCGCGTCAGGGCCCAGGCGAACACGGCGAGGCTCAGCGCGAACAGCAGGCAGGAAAGAATCGCGAGCCGCACACCGATACCGGCGCGGCGCAAGGCAAGGAAGTTCATAAGGGACCGGCAGTGACAGGAAAAGACCGTGGATGGACGGCGAGACGCCTCGCGGCTCCACGGCCCGCGCGACAAGGCGTGCGCGGTACCCGCCCTTATCGGCAGTTTCCCGGGGATCTTGAATATGTCATTTCAGACATATTTCAAACTGCTTCCAGCGACGAAAGAATCGGCGCGCGCATGCATATGGCCGCCCGACGCGGCGGCCCCGGCTAGCCAAGCCCTGACGCGATCGCCGCCCGGACCTTCGCCATGCGCGCCCGCGCCATCGCCAGGAACACCTGCACGATCGGTTTCTCCTGCTGCCATCGCGGGCACACGGTGAAGCCGCGAAACAGGATCTCCGGCGCGAACGGCCGGAACACGATGCGCGCGGGGTTCGTCTCCTCGATCGCCAGCGGATTCACCACGCCCACCCCGAGCCCGCGCGCCACCAGCGCGCAGATCGTCGCGCCATAGGGCGTCTCGATCGCCGGCACCTGCAGCGCTTCGGCCTGGCGCAGCACACGATCGACCGAGGCGCGCGTGTCGTCCGCGTAGGACGGCAGGATCAGGCGCTCGCCGCGCAGGTCGGCCGCCACGATGCGCTCGCGCGCGGCCAGCGCATGCCCGGCCGGCAGCGCGCAGACGCCCGGCAGCCGATACAGGTCGACGCTGGTCACCTCCACCACCTCGGGCGGGGTGGTCGCGAAACCGATATCGCAGCTCGACGAGGAGGCCCAGCGCTGGATCGTGCCCTCGCTGCGCATTTCCAGCGACACCGCCACGCGCGGATGCTCGGCCAGGAAATCCTCGATCACGGCCGGCAGGAAGGACAGCGCCATGATCGGCGCGGCCACCAGGCGCAGCCGGCCGCTGCCGAACTGGCGGATCTCGCGCGCCGCCTGCCCGAGCTTCTCGAGCCCGACGAAGCTGCGGTCGACCTCGCGATAGAAGGCGGTGCCCGCGTCGGTGGCGCGGATCCGCCCGCCGTGGCGCACGAACAGCGCCAGCCCGGTGGCCGCCTCCAGTTCCGCGATCAGCCGGCTCACGCTCGGCTGCGAGGTGCCCATCTCCTCCGCGGCGGCCGTCATCGAGCCGCGCAGCATCACCAGCCGGAATGCCTCGATCTGCCGTTGATTCATGCGTGCCCCGCCTGGTCCGGATCCCCTGGCAGGTTGCCATATCAAAAATGAATGGAAGCTGTTTTTGTCGCTATTTGACCGCATGAGCGGCGCAAACCTAGACTGGTCCCGACCTCTGCACGACGGAGCCCGGATGCGACCCGACGCCCTGCTGTTCCACGACGACTTCCGTCTCGCGCCTTATTGGTGGGACGCGGCGCCGCCCGAGACCGACCGTTCGCCGCTGCCCGGCTCGGTCGAACTGCTGGTGATCGGCAGCGGCTACTGCGGCCTGTCGGCGGCGGCCGAGGCCGCGCGCCACGGCCTGGCCACCGCCGTGATCGACGCGGCCGAGCTCGGCGCGGGCGGCAGCACGCGCAGCGGCGGGATGGTCTCCAGCGGCCAGAAGCTCGCGCTGACCAGGGCGATCCGCGGCGTCTCGGCCGAGCGCCTGCAGCGGCTGATGCGCGAATCGATCGCCAGCTTCGACTTCCTCAAGCAGTTGATCGCCGACGAAGGGCTCGACGCGGACCTGCAGATCAGCGGCCGTTTCTTCGGCGCCTACACCACGCGCCACTTCGATACCCTGCGCGCCCAGGGCGAACTGCTGCGCGACAAGACCGGCGTGACCGTCCACGTGATCTCGCGCGAGCAGCAGCGCGCGCTGATCGGCAGCGACTACTACTACGGCGGCATCCTGATCGACGATTACGGCGGCCTGCACACCGCGAAATACCATCGCGCCCTGCGCGCTCTCGCGCGCCGACGCGGCGCCAGCCTGCACTCGCATGCCGGCGCCGAGCGCATCGAGCGGCTCGGCGGCGGCCGGGCCGCGCGGTTTCGCGTGCATACCGCGCGCGGCACGATCGAGGCCGCGCGCGTGCTGGTCGCCACCAACGGCTATACCGGCGACCTGCTGCCCTTCCTCGCGCGCCGCGTGCTGCCGGTGGCGAGCTACCAGATCGCCACCGAGCCGCTGCCGCCGGGCCTGATGGATGCGCTCAATCCCGGCCGGCGCATGGTCAGCGATTCGCGGCGCAACCTGTTCTACACGCGGCCCTCGCCGGACGGCACGCGCATCCTGTTCGGCTCGCGCCCGGCGATCCGCGATCTCGACGAACGCGACGCGGCGCGGCGGCTCCACGCCAAGCTGGTCGGCCTGTGGCCGGCGCTGCGCGACGTGCGGCTCACGCATGCCTGGAAGGGTTTCGTGGCGATGACCACCGACCGCCTCGCCCACCTCGGCGAGGCCGACGGCATCCACTACGCGCTGGGCTGCAACGGCAACGGCGTGGCCCTGATGAGCTGGCTCGGCCAGCGCATCGCGCGCCGCCTGGTGGGCGCCGCCGCCGAGGCCGGGCCGTTCGGCGAGGGCGGCTTTCCGCTCGGCCCGATGGGGCTGGCGCGCTCGCTGGCGGTGCCGGTGGGCGCGGCGCTCTACCAGCTCGACGATTACTGGAGCGGCCGCCATCGCAGCGCGCTCGCATGATTCGAGGTTCGACCCGCAGGAGCCGGCGATGATCAGCTTGAACAAGGTTTCGAAATGGTATGGCGAGCATCGCGTGCTCGACGCTTGCTCGACGACGGTCGCGCGCGGCGAGGTGGTGGTGATCTGCGGCCCCTCGGGCTCGGGCAAGTCCACCCTGATCAAGTCGATCAACGGGCTGGAGGCGATCCAGCAAGGCGAGATCCTCGTCGACGGGCGCCGCGTGGGCGGCAGCGCGGCGCAGCTCGCCGCGCTGCGCGCCTCGGTCGGCATGGTGTTCCAGCACTTCGAGCTGTTCCCGCACCTGACGGTGCGCGAGAACCTGGTGCTGGCGCAGGTCAAGGTGCTGCGACGGCGCCGCGACGAGGCCGCCGAGCGGGCACGCGTGCTGCTCCGGCGAGTCGGCCTGCATGCGCACGAGGATCGCTTTCCCGCGCAGCTTTCCGGCGGCCAGCAGCAGCGCGTTGCGATCGCACGCGCGCTGTCGATGGACCCGGTGGCGATGCTGTTCGACGAGCCCACCTCCGCGCTCGATCCGGAGAGGGTGCACGAGGTGCTCGAGGTGATGAGCGAGCTCGCGCGCGAAGGCATGACCATGCTGTGCGTGACCCACGAGATGGGCTTCGCGCGGCGCGTGGCCGATCGCATCCTGTTCATGGACCGCGGCGCGATCGTCGAGGACGACCGCAGCGAGCCATTCTTCGAGCGGCCGCGCTCGGCCCGCGCGCGGGAATTCCTGTCGCGCATCCTGCACTGAGCACGGCCCAGCACCCGCTTCCCGTTCGCCCTACCCTTGCCACGAAGGAGTTCCGTCATGCGTTTGAGCCAGTTCCTGCGCGCCGCCGCGATCGCCGTGCCGCTGTCCCTCGCCGCCTTGTGCGCCGCCCCGGCCGCGGCCGCCGACGACCTCGGCACGCTCACGCCGGGCCGGCTGATCGCCGGCGTGGACGCCAACAACAAGCCCTATTCCTACGTCGACAACGGCAAGATGACGGGCTTCGACGTCGAGCTGCTGCGCGCGATCGGCGCGCGGCTCGGGCTGCAGGTGGAGTTCCGCGCGCAGGACTTCGCCGGGATGCTGCCGGGCGTGGCGAACCGCCAGCTCGACGTGGCCGCCGGCTCGATCTCGATCACCACCGACCGCCTCAAGATGGTCGACTTCTCCGAGGGCTACCTGACCGGCCTGCTGAGCGTGACGACCCTGCCGGGCAGCGCGATCGGCGCCGATGTCGCCACGGTGAAGGGCAAGCGGATCGGCGTGGTGCAGGGCACCATCGAGGACACCTATGCCGATACCTACATCCCCGGCGCCCAGGTGGTGCGCTTCCCGAACCTGAACGCCGGCTTCCTGCAACTGCGCTCGAAGTACATCGACGGCTACTTCATCGACAAGACGCTCGCGGTCGGGCTGCAGGCCAAGTATCCGCAACTGGACCTGCAGGACAAGCTCGACATCTCGGCGGTCAACCTGCCGGCCGGCTTCCCGCTGCGCAAGGGCAACAGCAAGCTGGCGCAGGCGCTGAACAAGTCGATCGACGCGCTGGTGGCGGACGGCACCTGGCTCAAGCTCTACAAGCAGTTCAACCCGACCTACCCGACGCCCACCAGCCTGCCGCCCTATGCGATGAAGACCGGCAACTGAGCCGGTAACCGAGCCGACAACTGAGCCGGCAATTGAGCCGGCAACCCAGCGCGCCGCCGCGCCCGGTCCCTTTCACGATCAGGAGGAGTCCACCATGCAGGCCTTCATCGAGAACTTCCTCGACTGGCAGTTGCTGGTCTCGTCGCTGCCCTCGCTGCTCTACACCGGCCTGGTCAACACGCTGGTGCTGTCGGTGTTCTCCACCCTGCTCGGCATCCTGGCGGGCATGGTGCTGGCGCTGATGGCGGTGTCGCCCACGCGCTGGCTGACCACGCCGGCGCGCATCTACGTGGACGTGTTCCGCGGGCTGCCGGCCGCGCTGGTGATCCTGGTGGTCGGCCAGGGGCTGGCGCCGGTCGGGCTGGCGCTGTTCGGGCCGAATCCGTATCCGCTCGCGATCGTGGCGCTGGCGCTGATCTCCTCGGCCTATATCGCCGAGATCTTCCGCTCCGGCATCCAGAGCGTGGGCCGCGGCCAGCTCTACGCCTGCCAGGCGCTGGGCATGAGCTACTGGAGCAGCATGCGCCACGTGATCGTGCCGCAAGGGATCCGGCGCATCCTGCCCGCGCTGGCCAACCAGTTCATCTCGATCGTCAAGGATTCGAGCCTGGTGTACTTCCTCGGCCTGCTGACCTCGCAGCGCGATCTCTTCACGATCGGCCAGAACACGGCGGTCAACACCGCCAACCTCTCGCCGCTGGTGGCCGCCGGCGCCGTCTACCTGCTGATCACCGTGCCGCTCACCCACGCGATCAACCACCTGGACCGCTGGACCAACCGCCACGCCAACCCCGGCACGCAGCGGCCCGAGCGCGCCACCGCGATGCGGCGCGCCCTGCGCGCGGCGGTCTCGCGCGTCGCGCCGCGCCACTGAGCGCGCGGCATGGTTCGCCGCCCTCGCCCTCATGAACCACAGGAGATCGCATCCGAGATGGGACCGAAAGTCGACCCCGTAGCAGAAGACATCAGGCCGCCCGAGCGCGCGGACGTGGTGGTGATCGGCGGCGGCATCATCGGCGTGAGCACCGCGCTCGCGCTGGCCGACAAGGGTTTGTCCGTGGCGCTGTGCGAGAAAGGCCATATCGCCGGCGAGCAGTCGAGCCGCAACTGGGGCTGGGTGCGCGTCACGCGGCGCGACCCGCGCGAGCTGCGGCTGGCGATCGAGAGCCTGCGGATCTGGCGCACGCTGGACGCCACGCTCGGCATCGAGACGGGCTTCCGCCAGTGCGGGATCCTCTACATGTCCGAGGACGAAGCCGCCATCGAGGATCATCGCGACTGGCTGCGGCGCGCGCGCGACGAGGCCGGCGACAGCTTCGACACGCGCGAGGTGGGCACCGCCGAGATCGACTCGCTGCTGCCCGGCGCCACGGTGCGCTACCGCGGCGGGCTCTACACGCCCGGCGACGCGCGCGCCGAGCCGCAGAAGGCCGCGCCCGCGATCGCCAACGCGCTGCGCCGGCGCGGCGTGTCGATCCTCGCGCCCTGCGCGGCGCGCGGCATCGAGACCAGCGCCGGCCGCGCCAGCGCGGTGGTGACCGAGCACGGCACGATCGCCTGCTCGGCCGTGGTGGTGGCCGGCGGCGCCTGGACCCGCTATTTCTGCGGCAGCCTCGACATCGAGCTGCCGCAACTGCTGGTACGCGCCTCGGTGATGCGCACCGAGCCGCTCGACGGCGGCCCCGAGCTCAGCGCCAGCAACAAGCATTACGCGTTCCGCAAGCGCGCCGACGGCGGCTACACGATCGCGGCGGGCTTTCGCACCCGGACCGATCTCACGCCCGACGCGTTCAAGCTGTTCTTCCAGTATCTCGAGGCCCTGAAGAGCCAGGGCGGCGCGATGCGGCTCGGCATCGGCCGGCGCTTCGTCGAGGAGCTGCGCCGCCCGCGCCGCTGGGCGCTGGACCGCCCCACCGAATTCGAACGCGTGCGCACGCTCGACCCCGAGCCGATCGCGCGCTATGTCGACCCGGGCCTGGCGGAATTCAAGCGGGTGTTTCCGCACCTGGCGCAGGCGCGCATCGCGCAGCGCTGGGCCGGCTACATGGACGTCACGCCCGACGCGATTCCGGTGATCTCCGGCGTCGAGCGCCTGCCGGGCTGTTTCATCGCCACCGGCTTCTCCGGGCATGGCTTCGGCATCGGCCCCGGCGCGGGCCGCTTGATGGCCGACCTGGTCGCCAACGACGCGCCGCTGGTCGATCCGCATGCGTTCCGGCTCACCCGTTTCTCCGACGGCACGAAGATCGTGATCGATGCCGGGTTCTGATCCGCGGCGGCGGGGCAGCGAGACTGCGCCGCCGTCAACACGAGGCACATGACGCATGGACAAGGTGGCGATGATCTCCGGTGCGAACCGCGGCATCGGGCTGGCGATCGCCGGCGAATTGCAGCGGCGCGGCTACCGGCTGTCGCTGGGCGTGCGCGAACCGGCGGCGCTGGCCGGCCGCTTCGGCGACGCGCTGCTGGCAAGCTACGAGGCGCGCGAGCCGGACGCCGCGCGGGCCTGGGTCGAGGCCACCGTGGCGCGCTTCGGGCGCATCGACGTGCTGGTCAGCAATGCCGGCATCTGCCGCCAGATCGGCTTCGAGGACGGCACCGACGCGCTGCTCGACGAGACGCTCGACGTCAACGTCAAGGCGCCGTTCCGGCTGGTGCAGGCGGCGCTGCCGCATCTGCGCCGCGCCGGCAGCGCGCGCTTCGTGCAGATCGCCTCGCTGTCGGGCAAGCGCGTGCGCAACGGCAACGTCGGCTACCAGATGTCGAAGCACGCCACCATCGCCTTGACGCACGCGGTGCGCCGCGCGGGCTGGGACCAAGGGCTGCGCGCGGTGGCGGTGTGCCCCGGCTTCGTCAACACCGAGATGGCAGCCGGCATCGCCGACCTGCCGGCCGAGGCGATGACCCAGCCCGAGGATATCGCCCGGCTGGTCGCGAACACGATCGAGATGCCGGATTCGGCCAGCATCGCCGAGTTGCTGGTGAATTGCCGGCACGAGGACCTGTTCTGACGAGGCACCGCCGAGGCGCGACGATCGCTTCGGCACCCTCGGCGGTTCACCGCGTCGCCTTCTCCTCCCCTCGCCGCGCCCCGCCCGACGATTCATCTATGCCATAGATGCATGGCATCGAAATATCGCATTTCTGCAAGGCGAAGTCGGCTGGCATAGTTCGTCCCAACGAACCGAACGGAAATCCCGACCATGCCCCCGCTGAACCGCCGGCGCTTCGTCCAGGGCCTGCTGGCGCTCGGCGCCGCCTCCACGGGCCTCGCCCACGCCGTCGCCGCCGACACCTCGACCGAGGCCGCCATGAATCCGCAACAACTGCTGCTCGCCCGCAACGGCTGGGTGCCGAACAACCCGCAACTGCCCGTGCTGCTCTATCGCCAGGCCCTGCAGGGCGAGGATCTCGCCGCCGCCTTCGAGCAAGGGTTCCGCCGCAACGGCTGGGTGCCGCAATGGCGCGCGGGCGTCTACCCCTATCACCACTACCACTCCACCGCGCACGAGGTACTCGGCATCGCGGCCGGCAGCGCGCGCCTGATGCTGGGCGGCCCCGGCGGGCACGAGCTGCGGGTCGAGCGCGGCGACGCGCTCCTGCTGCCGACCGGCACCGGCCATTGCGAGTTGTCCTCGACGCCGGACTTCCTGGTGGTGGGCGCCTATCCGCCGGGGCAGGACTGGGACGTCTGCCGCGATGCGCCCACCCCCGAGATGAGCGAGCGCATGCGCCACCTGCCGTTCCCGGACAGCGACCCGGTCAACGGCATGCATCCCCCGTTGAGCACCCTATGGCATCGATCCTGATGCCCGCGCGCGCCGCGCGCCGGGCCACCTTGCCGACCATGGCGCAGTTCTTCATGAACGGCGCGAGCTTCGCCACCTGGGGCGTGCAGATTCCCGTGCTCAAGGCCGCCTTCGGCGCCTCCGAGGCGCAGATGTCGATCGCGATGCTGTGCGTGGCCGCCGGCGCCGTGCTGGCGATGAAGCACGTCGGCGGCTGGGTGGCGCGCGTGGGCAGCGCCCGGGCGCTCACGCAGAGCAGCTTCGTCTACGCCGCGGCCCTGCTGGCGATTCCGCTGGCCGGCCGCTTCGCCCTGATGCTGCCGATCCTCGCCGTGTTCGGCATGGCGATGGCCGCCTTCGACGTCGCCATGAACGTGCAGGCCGCGAACCTCGAGACCCGGCTCGAACGGCCGATCATGTCGAGCATGCACGGCATGTTCAGCGTCGGCGGCATGGCCGGCGCGGCGTTCGGCGGCGCCATGCTGGCCGCCGGCGTGTCGCCGCGCCTACATCTGGCGATCGTCGCGGCGCTGCTGTGCGCCAGCGCCCTCTACGCATCGTCGCGGCTGCTCGCCGATCCACCCGCCGGGCACGACGAGGCATCCCCTGGCGGCGCCGGCATCCCTCGCGTGCTGTGGATCCTCGGCGGCATCGCCTTTCTCGGGCTGGTCTGCGAGGGCGCGATGTACGACTGGGCCGCCATCTACCTGCGCGACGTGACCGGCGCCTCACTCGACACCAGCAGCTACGGCTACGCGCTGTTCTCGGCCGGCATGGCGCTGGGCCGCTTCGGCGCCGATCCGCTGCGCCGGCGCCTGAGCGTGAAGACGATCCTCCGCGCCAGCGCCTGGCTCGGTTTCGCCGGCATCACGCTGGCCATCGCCGTGCCGTTGCCGGCGGCGAGCCTGGCCGGCTTCGCGCTGATGGGGCTCGGCGTGGCCAACTTCATGCCCTTCTTCTTCCTGGCCGGCACCCGGCTGCCGGGCATGAGCGCCGCGGCCGGGGTGGCCGGCGTGGGGCGCTTCGCCTACGCGGGCATGCTGTTCGGGCCGCCGCTGATCGGCGCGCTCACGCACGCGACCAGCCTGCGCGGCGGCCTGGCCGCCATCTCGGTCACGATGGGCGCGATCGCCCTGCTGGGGATCCGGCAGGTCGCGCAGGTGCTGAAGGACGCCTGAGCGCCGTCACGATCGCCGTCGTGATCGCCGTCGTGACCACCATCAGTCGGCCAGCGTCTCGCACTCCCGGCGCAACTGCTCGACGAAGGCCTGCTGCACCGCCGTCGCCAGCCAGTCGGTGCGCGTGGTGTAGCCCACCACGCGCGAGGCTTCGGGCGTCTCCAGCGCCAGCTCGACCATGCCGCTGCCCGGATAGGCCTCGCGGATCTGCGAGCGCGTGAGCAGCGTGATGCAATCGCTCTCCACCAGCATCGCCATCATCATCGCCAGCGAGCTGGTCTCCACCCGCATCGGCGGCTTGCGCGGCAGGCGCGCCAGCATCGCCTCGATCACCCGGCGGCGCGGCACGTCGCGCTGCGGCACCACCCAGTCGTCGTCGGCCAGGTCCCGCACCTGGACGGCGCGCTTGCGCGCCAGCCGGTGCCCCTTGCGCACCGCCACCACGTAGGGATCGGCGAACAGTTCGGTTTCCTGCACGATGCCGGCCAGCCGCGGCTCGCGCAGGCCGCCGATCACGATGTCGATCGCGCCGCTGCCGAGCTCGCGCAGCAGGCGCGCGTGCGAACCCTCGTCGACCGTCACGCGCGCGGCCGGATACCGTTCGCGCAGGCGCTGGATCGCCCGCGCCACCAGCCGCGGCGGCAGCAGCGGCAGCACGCCGATCGCGACGCGGCCGCTGCGCTGCCCGCGTGCCAGCTCGAGCTCCTCGCCGGCCTGCTTGATCTCGTAGAGCGCCAGGCTCAGGCAGCGCGCGAATTCGACGCCGGCGGGATTGGCCAGCACGCTGTGCACGCGCCGCCGGTACAGCGACACGCCGACGGTCTGCTCGATCTGGCGCGCCGCGCGATGCACGGCCGGCTGCGAGATGCCGAGCGCGCGCGCGGCCTCGGTCGCCGAGCCGGCCTCGGCGATCGCGATATGGCAGCGCACCTGCGCGTCGCTCAGGTGCCGGCAGATCTTGCCGACATTGGCCGCCGCGGCCGGCTGGCCGGTCAGCGCGGCCACGGCGCGCTCCATCTGCTCCAGCATGCGCCGCACCCGGCGCTGCAGGATCCGCCCCTCCTCGGTCAGCTCGCTGCCGCCGAAGCCGCGCTCGAACAGCCGGCAGCCGAAACCCGCCTCCAGCTTGCCGATCGCCAGGCTCACCGCCGGCTGGGTCCGGCCCGCGCGCGCTGCCGCCTGGCCGATGCCGCCGGTCTCGCACACCGCGTCGAACAGGAACAGGCGCCGCAATCCGGCCCGCTCCTCGTCGTGCGTCTCGTCGTGCTCCTCGCCGTCGATTTGACTCATCGCGCCCCTTGCCATGGCGCTTCACGCGCCTCGGAGAAAACCCCTAGCTTAACCAGAATTTATGCCTCGTGCCGCACTTCATATTAAGGCGAGGGCCGGCCGCGCCCGTAAAGTAGCGCTCATTCGATCAAATCGTTACCTGTCAGGAGGCAGTTCATGTCCGTCATCATCGACACCCATACCCACGTGATTTCCCCGGATACCGAGCGTTATCCGCTCGCTCCGGTCGGGGGGCATCAGTCGGAATGGTCGGTGAAGCGGCCCGTCAGCCTGGAGGGCCTGCTCGACTCGCTCGACGCGGCGGGCATCGAGCGCGCCGTGGTGGTGCAGGCCTCGACGGTCTACGGCAACGACAATAGTTATGTGGTCGAGGCGGTGCGCCGCCATCCCGATCGCTTCGCGGGCGTGTTCTCGGTCGACGTGCTGGCCCACGACGCGGTCGAGCAGATGCAGCGCTGGCTCGACGCGGGCCTGTCCGGCCTGCGCCTGTTCACCACCGGCAGCACCATGCCCGGCCAGGCCGGCTGGCTCGACGACGAGCGCTCGTTCCCGGTGTGGGAGCACGCGCAACGCCATGGCGTGTCGATCTGCCTGCAGATGACCGCGCAGGGCATCCCGGCGCTGCTCAACATGCTGGCGCGCTTCCCCGAAATCCGTGTGCTGCTCGACCACCTGGCGCGTCCGGAGCTGGCCGGCGGGCCGCCCTACGCAGCGGCCGAGCCGCTGTTCAGCCTCGCCTCGCACCCGGGCGTGTTCCTCAAGCTGACCAACCGCACCATCGCGGAAGCCTCGCGCGGCGCCTCGACGCCCGCCGCCTTCTTCCCGCGCGTGCTGGACGCCTTCGGCGCGCATCGCATCGCCTGGGGCTCGAATTTCCCCGCCGCGGAAGGTTCGCTGCCGCAACTGCTGGCCGAGGCGCGCGAGAGCCTGTCGATGCTGCCAACGGACGCGCAACAGGCGATCTTCGGCGGCACGGCGCGCAGCGTCTACCCCGCGCTGGCCGCCTGATGCGCGCCCGCGCCACGCACCCGTATTGCTCAGGAACCCGAACTTGAACACCGAAGCTTCGATCGACCCCGCAGGCCAGGCCGGCACCGCGCCGCTGAGCATCGCGCTGAAGTCCTACCCGCATACGCGGGCGCTGATCTCCGGCGAGCTCGCCGATCCCGCGCTCGCGCTCGCCTTCCAGGAGGTGGAGCCGATCCACCGCGCCTTCGCGCCGATGGCGCGCCACCAGGCCTACGACGTGAGCGAGATGGCGATCGTCACCTACCTGCAGGCCAAGGCCTACGGCAAGCCGGTGGCCCTGCTGCCCGCGGTGGTCGCGGCGCGCTTCCAGCAAGGCTGCATCATCCACGACGCGCGGCGCGGCAAGCTCGATCTCGGGGACCTGGCGGGCAAGCGGATCGGCGTGCGCGCCTATACGCAGACCACCGGCATGTGGGTGCGCGCGATCCTCGACGAAACCTACGGCGTGCCGCTCGATCAGGTGAACTGGATTACGATCGAGGGCGCGCACCTGGAGGAATACCGGGACCCGCCCTTCGTGCGGCGCGTGGAAGGCAAGTCCCTGCTGGGCATGCTGCGCGAGGGCGAGATCGATGCCGCGATCCTCGGCAACGACCTGCCCGACGAACCCGGCCTCGAGCCGCTGATCCCGGATGCGGCGGCGGCGGACCGCGCCTGGTACGCGCTGCATCGCTACGTGCCGATCAACCACGTGGTGGTGGTCCGGCAGGCGCTGCTCGAGGAGCGGCCGCAGGCGGTGCGAGCGCTCTACACGCTGCTGCGCCGCGGCAAGGCCGCGGCCGCCGCCGACCAGGCCGGCAAGCCCGACAAGCTGCCCTTCGGCTACCAGGCGCTGCGCGGCCCGCTGGAGGAAACGCTCGCCTACTGCGAGCGCCAGCAACTGCTGCCGCGCAAGCTGAGCGTCGACGAGATCTTCGCCGATACCATCGAGCTGCTCGGCGAGCTGGCCCGCTGAGCGCCCCGCGCGCCTGCCCCTCGCTTCGTCGCACCGGGCAGGCGCAACCGACCATCGCGTTTCACCCGTTTCGAGCGAACCCGAGTTCGCCCCTGCCACACAAGGAGACAGCAGCATGAGCCCGCGCGGCAAATCCACCACCGAACCCGGGAAAGCTCGCCCGTTCTATCGCGACCTGTCCTTCCAGGTGATGGCCGGCATGGCGCTCGGCATCCTCACGGGCTACGTCTTCCCGAAGTTCGGCATCGACCTGCAACCGGTCGGCGATGCCTTCATCCGCGTGATCCAGATGCTGATCGGTCCGATCATCTTCTGCACCGTGTGCAGCGGCATCGCGGGCGTCAGCGATTTCAAGAAAGTGGGGCGCATCGCCATCAAGGCGCTGCTCTATTTCGAGGTGGTCACCTCGCTCGCGCTGGTGATCGGCCTGGTGGTGATCAACGTGCTCAAGCCCGGCGTCGGCATGAACGTGGACATGCACAACGTGCATTCGGCCGCCGTCGACAGCTACGTGAGCCGCGCCCACCACGTGGTGACGATGAGCGAATTCCTGCTCAACGTGATCCCGCACACGGCGCTGAGCGCCTTCACCGGCGGCGACGTGCTGCAGGTGCTGTTCTTCTCGGTGCTGTTCGCCTTCGGCCTGGCCGCGATCGGCGAGCGCGCCCGCCCGGCGCTCGACTTCATCGATGCCGCCTCGGGCTCGCTGTTCTGGGTGATCGGCCTGACCATGAAGATCGCGCCGCTGGCCGCCTTCGGCGCGATCGCCTACACGGTCAGCAAGTTCGGCCTGGGCACCCTGCTCTCGCTGGGCAAGCTGGTGCTCGAGTTCTACCTGACCTGCGTGATCTTCATCGCGCTGATCCTCTGGCCGATCGCGCGCGCCAACGGCTTCAGCCTGCTGCGCCTGATGCGCTACATCGGCGCCGAGCTGCTGCTGGTGATCGGCACCAGCTCCTCGGAAACGGTGTTCCCGCAACTGATCGACAAGCTCGAACGCCTCGGCTGCGACAAGTCGGTGGTCGGCCTGGTGCTGCCCACCGCCTACACCTTCAACCACGACGGCACCTGCCTGTATTTCGCGGCGGCCGCGGTGTTCCTGGCCCAGGCGACCAACACGCCGATGAGCTGGCACGAGCAACTGGTGCTGCTGGCGGTGCTGCTGCTGACCTCCAAGGGCGCGGCGGGCGTCTCGGGCGCGGCGATCGCGGTGCTGGCGGCCACCCTGGCGGCCTCCAACACCATCCCGGTCGAATCGATCGCGCTGATCCTCGGCATCCACAAGGCCATGTCGAGCGCCTTCGTGTTCACCAACATCGTCGGCAACAGCGTGGCCACCATCGTGGTGGCGAACTGGGAAAAGGCGCTCGACCGCAACGCGTTGCGCCACGAGCTGAAGACCGGCTTCAAGCCCGACTCGAGCGCGCTGAACCGGCTCGAACCCGGCAAGGGCGGCGCCGCCGGTCACTGAAACGACCTGGCGGCGCGCGGCAGGTCCCGCGCGCCGCCGAACCGGCAGGCCTGGCGGCGCGCCGGTGCGGTGATCGATTAGTCGTGCGTATCGAATGCGACAGCGATGGCAGTGACGCGAACCGTTTCGCGATCAAAAAATATCAAGATCAGGAGACACACCATGGCACTTGCGGTCTGGAGAAGCGTGCGCTTGACGCTGTCCGCCTCGTTGGGACTGACGATGGCGGCCCCGACGTTCGCGCAATCGAGCGTGCAGCTCTACGGCACGGTGGACGGCGGCATTCGTCACCAGACGAACGCCGCCAAGGGCGGCGGCTCGATCACCACCGAGAATTCCAACGGCTACTTCAGCTCGAACAAGCTGGATTTCCGTGCGCGCGAGGAGCTCGGCGACGGCTGGAACGCGCACTTCCTGCTGGAAAGCGGCTTCAACATCAGCAACGGCCAGTTCGACAACACCACCGGCACCGAATTCAACCGGCAGGCCTTCGTCGGCATCGGCAACGCGCGCTATGGCTCGCTCGATCTCGGGCGCCAGTACACCATCGCGCACGACATCATCAGCCTCTACGATCCGTACAACTTCCACTTCACGCCGATCATCCCGCTCACCCAGGCCTCCGACGGCACCCGCAACAACAATGCGGTGAAGTACAAGAACAGCTTCGGGCCGGTGCTGTTCGAGGCCGACGATTCCTTCGGCGGGGTGCCGGGCGATTTCAGCAGCGGCGCCACGCGCGCGGTGGGCCTGAGCGTCGCCTTCGGGCCTGCCGCCGTGGGCGGCGTGTACGGCCATCGCAGCATCCTGAGCGGCACCGCCTACGCCGGCGACAGCTACTACATGCTCGGCGCCAGCTACAAGCTCGGCCCGGTGCGTTTCTCGGGCGGCTTCATGTCGGAGGACCTGCAGAGCCCGAGCGCGCCGCACCAGGTGACCAACAACGGCTTCGGCGGCATCGCCTGGACCATCAACCCGGTGACCGTGTTCCGCGGCGCCTACTACCAGACCGGCGTCTCGAACGACAAGGCCGGCCGCCGCGGGCTGAGCGTGCTGACGCTGGCCTACCTGCTCTCCAAGCGCACCACGCTCTACGCCGAGTTCGACTACACCTCGTACAGGCACGCGGTGGTCAGCACCCTGAACCCGGCCGGCGTGAACAGCCAGAGCGCCTTCACGATCGGCATCGACCACCTGTTCTGAGGCGAGGCGCCGCTCGCGCGCCCGCGCGCGGCTTCAGGCGCGCCGCGTCGCCAGTTCCGCGCCCTGGCGCAGCGCCTCGAGCATGCTGCCCTCGTCGGCGATGCCCTTGCCGGCGATGTCGAAGGCGGTGCCGTGGTCGACCGAGGTGCGCACCACCTCCAGCCCGACCGTGACGTTGACGCCCGCCTCCAGGCCCAGCACCTTCACCGGGCCGTGGCCCTGGTCGTGATACATCGCCACCACCAGGTCGAAGTCGCCGCGCCCGGCGCGATAGAACAGCGTGTCGGCCGGCAGCGGGCCGGTCACGTCGAGCCCGCGCGCCTGCAGCAGCTCGACCGCCGGGATGATCTTCTGCTCTTCCTCGCCGTAGCCGAACAGGCCGTTCTCGCCCGCATGCGGATTGATCCCGCACACGCCGATGCGCGGCCGCGCGATGCCGGCCTTGATCAGCGTGGCGTTGCCGCGCTCGATCGTGCGCTGCACCAGGCCCGGCTCGATCTTGCGGATCGCGTCGATGATGCCGATGTGGGTGGTGACGTGGATCACGCGCAATTGCGGCGCCACCAGCATCATCGACACCTCCTCGACGCCGGTCAGGTGCGCCAGCATCTCGGTGTGGCCCGGGAACTTGTGGCCGCCGGCGTGCAGCGCTTCCTTGTTGAGCGGCGCGGTGCAGATCGCGTCGATCCGGCCGGCCTGCGCCAGCTCGACCGCGCGCGCGATGTAGCGGTAGGCGGCGTCGCCCGCCACCGGCGAGAGCTGGCCGAACGGCAGTTCGTCGGGAATCAGGCCGAGGTCGATGCAGTCGATCGTGCCGGGTTCGTAGCGCGCCTCGGTGGCGTCGTCGATGCGGCGCACCGTGGCCCGGCCGCCGACGATCTCGATCGCGCGCGCCAGGCGGCGCGCGTCGCCGATCACCAGCGGCCGGCATTGCCGGTAGACCGATTCATGCGCGAGGCTCTTGACCACGACCTCGGGGCCCACGCCGCTCGCGTCGCCCATCGTGATGCCGATTACGGGGAGATAGTTGCTCATGATGTGTTTCGTTCAGGGGTGAAGGCTTGAAGGGTTTCAGGCGCCGTCGCGCACGAGCGCAGCGGGTTCGCCGCGCAGGTGCCGGTAGGCGCCCAGCAGCGCGTGTTCGGTGCCGAACGCGCCGGCCTTGGTGACGACATGCGGGCCGCGGCCGTCGGCGGGCCGGCCCAGCGCGACGCCGGCCTCGATCTCGCGGGCCAGCTCCAGCGCG
>NZ_VWWC01000148.1:0-17664 GCF_011753175.1 Burkholderia sp. Cy-637
TCGCGGCATCGAGGCGGGCAACCCCCTGCTGCTCGGCGACGACGCGCGGCCCGAGGCGTTCGGTGCCGCGGTACGAGCGCTCGGCGCGCACGGCGCGGCGGGCACGCTGTTCGTGGTGCATGCCACCTCGCACAACGCGCCCGTCGAGGCCGTGGCGCGCGAGCTGATCGAGGCGCAGCGCAGCGCCTCGCGCGGCATCGTCGCCTGCTTCTTCGGCGGCGTCGACGCGGCCACGCGCGATGCGCTGCACGCGCACGGCATCCCCGTGCACACCACGCCGCAGCGGCTGGCGCGCGCCTACGCGCGGCTGGTCGACTACCGGCTCGGCCGCGAGCTGCTGATGCAGACGCCCGAAGGTTCGCCGCCCGAGCCGCCGCCCTCGGTGGTGCAAGCGCAGGAGGCAGCGCGCGCGGCGCTCGCGCGGGGCCCGGCCGAACTCGACGGCGCGCAGGCCGCCGCCTGGCTCGCGCATTTCGGCCTGCAGGGCGTGCAGACCGACGCGGATGCGCGCGACATCATCGTCGAGGTGACGGTCGAGATGCATGACGACCAGAACTTCGGCCCGGTATTCCGTTACTCGGTGCCGGCGGCGGACGGCGTGTCCGCGCCGCTGGTGGTCTATGGGCTGCCGCCTTTCAACACGGTGCTGGCGCGCGCCGTGGTGCGCCGCTCGCCCTATTCGCGTCGCGCCGAGCCCGAGCCGCTGCTCGAGGCGCTGATGGCGCTGTCGCAGGCGGTCTGCGAGGTGCGCGAACTGGTGGCCCTGTCGCTGGTGCTGCGGGTGCTGCCCCGGCACGTGACGATCCGCGACGCGCGGCTGCGTTTCGCGACGGGGCGCGGACGGCTCGCGATCATGCCGTATCCGCGCCGCCTGGAGCAGCAGCTCGCATGGCGCGGCCGGACCATGACGGTGCGGCCGATCCGTCCCGAGGACGAGGCCGCGCACACGGCGCTGCTCGGCGCGATGACGCCCGACGATCTGCGCATGCGCTTCTTCGGCTCGATCCGCAGCTTCGATCACTCGCAGGTCGCGCGCATGACGCAGATCGACTACGACCGCGAGATGGCGCTGATCGCCACCGCCGACGATGACGACGGGCAGCGGCAGACGCTGGGCGTGGTGCGCGCGGTGGCCGACCCGGACAACGAAACCGCCGAGTTCGCGATCGCGATCCGCCCCGACCAGAAGGGCAGCGGGCTGGGGCGGCTGCTGATGGGGCAGATCATCGACTACGCGCGTTCGCGCGGCACGCACTGGCTGATCGGCGAGGCCTTGCGCGAGAACGGCGCGATGATCGGCCTGGCGCGTGCCTCGGGCTTCGCGGTGAGCGCGGGCGAGGAGCCGGGCGTGGTCGCGTTCCGCTTGAAGCTGCGGGATTGATCGCGGCTGATGCGGCGTGTCGCGCGCGCGGGTTTGCCGTCGCGCAGCGAGGCGACAGGTGAGCCGATGCGGGAGCGGAGGTGAGGTTTTACGGGGGCGGCGGGGAAGGCGGCGAGATCGATCGGCGCTGCCGCCGCGTAGCAAGCGAATCGCAAGATGCAGGGCTGTCGGCGTTGATGACGCCGGCGGCCCTGTCTGCTTTCAAGCGGAGATTCAGGCTGTGAATCAGGCCGCGAGCTTGTTCGAGGCGTCGTCGATCAGCGGGCGCGACAGCGCCAGTTCCTCGAGCAGCGCCTCCGCGTAGACGGCGCCGGTTTCGCGCTCGAGCCGCGCGATCGTCAGCGCGCACCGCGCCACGTCCTTCGGCATCGCGATGAAGCGCTTGACCGATTCGCCGGCCGTGAAGGCCTCGAACAGCGCGCCGCGAACCTCGTCGGGCAGCGTCTTGGTCCACTGGTAGGGCTTGCCGTTGAAGGTGATCGAGGGCGGCAGCACGCGCTCCTTCTTGCTGGCCGAGATCAGGCCGTAGGTGCGCGCCGCGTCGCCGATCTGCTCGGGCGAGAACAGCTCGTCGGGCGAGATGTCGAACTGCTCGATGTAGGCTTCGATCGCCTGCATCGCGGCGGCGCGATCGTCGCGTTTCTTCTGGGCGCGCGCGACGATGTCGCGCAGCTCGTCCGCCTCCTCGGGCGTGATCGTGAAGCTTGCCTGCTTCTGCTGAAGTTCGGAAAAACGCTGGAATTCGATATCGGTCAGAAGTTTGGCCATGAGGGTCATCGTGCGCGCGCCGCCGGATCGACGGGCGTCGGTTTGCGAAAGGGCCGCTATTTTAGCGTCGCGCGCCGATGCGATCCAGCGCGCGTGCCGCGGTGCCGTTCGTGCGACGCGTCCGGCACCCGCCGTCGCCTCGCTCGTGGCGCGCCACGGCCGGCGCTCAGGCCGCCTCCAGGCTGGCCATCGACAGGCCCTCGGTGGTCCGCCGCAGCAGCTCGGTGGCTTCGTCGAGCGTCGGCGCGCAGCGCGTGTCGATGCGCTGCACGTAAGGGCAGGTCAGCACCGCGATGGCCTGCCCCGAAGGCCCGAGCACCGGAAAAGCGATATCGGTAACACCCACGGCCCGGCGAGACGCCTGGCGCAGGCAACCCTGCTGCCGCGCGCCGATGGCGGCCGCCTCGAAGGCGGCTTCGTCGAGGCCGTTCGCGTCGGCGAGTTTCGCGTGCTCGCCGAGCATGTGCTCGCGCTGGCCCGGCGTCTGGAACGCCAGCATCAATTGCCCCGAGGCGGTATCGGTGAGCCCGACGCGCGAGCCGAGCCGCACCGTGATGCCCCAGGCGCCCGGGTCGTCGACCTGGGCGATCACCAGCAGGCCGCCGCGGTCGTGGACGGTCAGGTGGCAGGATTGCCCGGCCGTGTCGGCGAAGCGCTGCATCGGCGGCAGCGCCTCGTCGATCAGCCGGTTCATCGGCGGATGGCGGTGGGCCAGCGCGAACAGCTTGAGGCTCAGCGTGTAGCGGTCGCCGGACGAGGAGCGCGTCACGTATTGGCGCGCCACCAGGCGTTCGAGCATGCGGTAGATCTCGCTGGCGTTGCGGCCGAGCTGCTTGGTGATCTCGGTGCGGGTCAGGCCTTCCTTGCGTTGCGCGAGCAGTTCGAGGATATCGAGTCCCTTGTCGAGCGCCGGTGCGCGATAGCGCTCGACTTCCTCGGGCGAGCACGGGGAGGTGGCGGGGTTCGCGAGAGCGGCAGATGTGGTCGGCATCGTGAGTGGTGGTTGCATGGTCGGGCGCCCGCGTCCCGAGGACGGCTTGCGCCCGGTTGTGGCTACGAGGGGCGGATCGGCACGCAGGCGCCCGGCACCGGGCCTGTCGTGCTCCCATCGTGCGATCGCACGATGGCAAGTGCATCAGTTGATCCGTTTATTTCCGGAAAGTAAACGTTAAGAAATGAACAGTAAGCATGTTTACGTGCGCCGAGGCCTGGCCACGGCCCCGGGGAGCGGGGCGGATTTCCTTGCCGTTTCAGGCAGTTCGGCGCGTGGCGGCCGATCGGGAGCCGGTTCGGCGGCAACTGTTGTCGTTTGACAACATACGATGCGGCCCCGGCGGAGGAAACCGGTCCCGGGCGGGGCCCTCGGCGGCCGCTGCAATAGTGGGTATCCGTGAGCCATCATTCCGGCGTCGCACGCAGATGATAAAAATCGCCAACCGGGCCGGGACCGGCGCCGTCGCCGCCGCGAGGCAAACCGGCCGCCGCGCAGGCACAATCGTCCCGCGCCGATTTCGTCCATGTGATCCAACCAGAGGAAGTTCGTCATGAAACTGCTGCGTTACGGCCCGGTGGGCCAGGAAAAGCCCGGCCTGCTCGATGCCGGGGGCCGGATTCGCGACCTGTCGGCGGTGATCCCCGACCTAGCCGGCGAGGCGCTCTCGGATGCCGCGCTGGCGCGCCTGCGCGCGCTCGATCCGGCCTCGCTGCCGCTGGTGCCGGGCGAGCCGCGCATCGGCGCCTGCGTCGGGCAGATCGGCAAGTTCGTCTGCATCGGCCTGAACTACGCCGATCACGCCGCCGAATCGGGGCTGCCGGTGCCGAGCGAGCCGGTGGTGTTCGCCAAGTGGACCAGCGCCGTGTGCGGCCCGAACGACGGCATCGAGATCCCGCGCGACTCGCTCAAGACCGACTGGGAGGTCGAGCTGGGCGTGGTGATCGGGCGGCCCTGCAAGAACGTCGACGAAGCCGATGCGCTCGACTACGTGGCCGGCTACTGCGTGATCAACGACGTCTCCGAGCGCGAATGGCAGATCGAGCGCGGCGGCCAGTGGGACAAGGGCAAGGGTTTCGACAGCTTCGGCCCGATCGGCCCCTGGCTGGTCACGCGCGACGAGGTGCCCGATCCGCAGCAGCTCTCGCTGTGGCTCGAGGTCGACGGCCATCGCTACCAGGACGGCAGCACGCGCACCATGATCTTCGGCGTGGCCGAGGTGATCGCCTATCTGTCGCGTTGCATGAGCCTGCAGCCGGGCGACGTGATCTCGACCGGCACGCCCCCCGGCGTCGGCATGGGCGTGAAGCCCGCGCCGGTCTACCTGAAGCCGGGCCAGACCGTGCGCCTGGGCATCGACGGCCTCGGCGAGCAGCGCCAGCTCACGCGCGCGGCCGACTGAGTTCCGCGCTCGCCCGCGCCGGCGGGTTTCGATATCGGGCCGCGTCGCGGCCCCGATATCGGATCGGGCGGCGCGGGCGATCCGCCAGGTCCAGACAGTGCCGCGCCGCCGCAATCGAGCAGGACTCCTCCTCAATGCGGCCAAATGGGCGAGCACGATATCCCCCCTGAAATCCACGAATCGACCGCCAAGGGCGCGGCAGTCATCGCGTCGAAGCGCGGTTCGATCTCGACACCATTTTCATCTCCCCATCGAGCAAAAAAGGGCGCGAAATCCGGCCAGGCTTTCGTGACATTTCGCTGCGGAACTCCTGCGAATCTCGACGCGCGTCGCGGTTGACCCGACAGGCGGGCATCTCTCGCGATGTCATTCCCGATGATTCGCCACGGAGTTGACCATGGACCGCGTTTCCCCCTCCCTTCTCGCCGTCGAGGCGCCGCTTCAGGCATCGCTTCAGATACCGCTTCAAATACCGCTTCCCACCCCGATCGTTCCCATTGCCGACGATGCACCGCTTCGCAGCGAGCGACTGCCGTTCACGATCCGCGCGGTGCGCCACGAGGCCGACCTCGAACGCGTGCTGGCGATGCGCCGCGCGGCCTATGGCCGGCACACGCCCGAATTCGCGGCCGGCATGACGATCGAGGCCGGCGACCGGCGCGACGACACGGTGCTGCTGCTGGCCGAATCGCGGCTCGATCGCGAGGCGATCGGCACCATGCGGATCCAGACCAACCGGCACGGCCCGCTGCCGCTGGAAAGCTCGGTGGCGCTGCCCGACTGGCTGGACGGCTGCCGGCTGGCCGAGGCGACCCGGCTCGCGGTGCGCGGCGGCATGATCGGCCGCGCCGTCAAGGTCGCGCTCTGCAAGGCGCTGTTCCTCCATTGCCGCTCGGCCGCGATCGACTGGATGGTGATCACGGCGCGCGCGCCGCTCGATCGCGAATACCAGGCGATGCTGTTCGAGGATGTGCATGGCAGGCCCGAGTTCTTCCCGATGGCGCATGTCGGCGGCATGCCGCATCGTGTGCTCGCCAAGCGGGTCGACGCGGCGCGCCGGCGCTGGGCCGAGGTGCGGCACCCGCTGTACGGCTATGTGTTCGACACGCATCATCCCGACATCGACGTGAGCGTGCCCGAAGCCTGAGAGGCGGCTCGGGCGGCGCGATGCTCCCGACTGCCCAGCCGGGAGCATCTATGGATTCCGATTCTTTCTTGATGAGAATTAATAACAGCACGGCGCATGAAGGCCGATTAGAATCGAATGCGTTTTGGCAAGCGACAAACGGGGGATGACAGACATGCGGCTGTCGGCTTGGGCATCAGGATTCGGACAGCTGGCGGGCGGGCGCTCATTCGACCGCTGGTTCGATGTCTTTTCGATCTATCTCGTGCCCGCGATCCTGGCGATATCGACCGCGCTGTTCTTTACGATATCGCCATCGGGCGATGTCTCGATCGAGACCACTCCCCTCGATTTCCACGCCTTCATCGACGGCAGCGGCCGTGCCTCGCCGGCCGAGGCCCTGCGCGCGCTGCGCGAGGCGCCCGTGACGGGGCGCTTCGGCACGCACCTGTCCGAGCACCCGGTGTGGATCCTGCTCGACGCGCAGCCGGTGAATCCGGCTGCCGATTCACGCGACTACCTGGCCTTCGCGTCGCGCCACGCGAAATCGCTGTCGTGCTGGAACGCCGGCACGCTGGCGCCGCTCGGCGCGGCCGATCGCGTCGGCCCGCAAGGCGCGATGCAACTGGCCGCGGCCGGTTTCGCGCTGCGCCTGGAGACGCCCGCCGCGGGCGCGCCGATCCTCTGCCGGGGCCTCTACAGCGGCCCCGCCTACGTGACGGCCAGCCGCCTGACGGGCCGCGCGCTGACGGCGGCGCGGCTGCAGTTCGAGCGCAATGCCTCGCTGATCGGCGGCGGGCTGTTGACGCTGGCGATCTTCATCTTCGTGACCGCGATGATCAACCGCGAGTGGACCTACGTGGTGTTCTCGGTCTGGCTGGTCGGCAACCAGCGCCTGGCGGCCAACGCGCTCGGCTTCGACAACGCCTGGCTCGGCCATACCCTGTCGCCGGCCTGGATCGACCTGGTCCGGCAACTGAGCTTCGCGATCTACTACATCGTCACGGTCTCGCTGTTCGGCCGGCTGTTCCGCCGCGAGATCGCGCGGGTCTCGCTGCAATGGCTGCTCAAGACCGTGCAGCTCGGCGGCCTGCTGTTGCTGCTGCTGTCGCTGGTGCTGCCCTACCGCCAGTTCGTGCCGGCGCTCTGGGTGCTGGCCGGCGCCGGCATGCTGCTGCTGCTCTACCTGCTCGGCACGCTGCTGCTGCGGGCGCGCTCGCGCACCGTGATCTGGTACGTGGCCTCGCTGTCCTTCGTGCTGTTCGCGATCCTCTCCGAGGTGTTCGCCGCCGCGCTCGGCACGCGCATGCTGTTCGGCGGCCTGAACCCGGTGGTCACGGCGCTGGTCTCGAGCATGATGGCGGCCTTCGCGATCGCCGAGCAGATGCGCGCCGATCGCGCCCAGCGCCACAAGTCCGAAACCGAGCTGCGCACCACCTACGACCTCACGCCGATGGGGCTCTTCACGCTCGACAGCGAGGGCCGCTTCACGCGCGCCAACCCGGCGCTGCTGGCGATGCTCGGGCTCGATCGCGACAGCTACCGCAGCCGCCACTGGACCGACTTCTTCGACGAGGGCTCCTGGATCCGCCTGCGCGACCTGGCGCTGCGCGGCGGCGAAAGCGCCATCGAGATCAACGGCTCGCCCGACGCGGGCACCGCCCGGCGCCGTTATTCGCTGCGCGCGATCTTCTCCGAGAACGCCTACGAGGGCTCGCTCGAGGAGGTGACCGAGCGCGCCGAGGCGGTCGCGCGGCTGCACTTCCTGGCCGAGCACGATTCGCTGACCGGCGCGCTGAACCGGCGCGGCATCGAGCGCGTGCTGGAGGGGCTGACCAGCACGCGGCCGTCGTGGTCGGTGGCCTATGTCGACCTCGACCGCTTCAAGCTGATCAACGACATGTTCGGCCACGCGGCCGGCGACGAGGTGCTGCGCCAACTGGTGGTGCGCATGACGGCGAGCCTGGAAGGGCGCGGCACCATCGGCCGGATCGGCGGCGACGAGTTCGTCTGCGTGTTCGCCGAGATGGACGTGGACGAGGCCGCCGCGCTGTGCCGGCGCCTGGAGCACGCGGTCAGCGCGCTGCCCTATCCGATCGGCAGCCGCGCGTTCCGCGTGCGGGCCTCGATCGGCGTGGTCGAGTGCCTGCCGAACATGTCGGTGCAGGACATCGTCGCGCATGCCGACCAGGCCTGCCGCGAATCCAAGCGCGACGGCAACGGCAAGGTGGTGGTCTATCGCAGCGACGCGTTCGACCTGGAGCGGCGCACGCGCGACATCGCGCTGATCGGCACGCTCAGCGAGGATGCGATTCCCGAGGGCCTGGTGCTGGCGATGCAGCCGATCATGTCGGTCACGAACGCGGCCGAGTCGCTCGATTTCGAGGTGCTGCTGCGCTTGCGGCGCGACGACGGCACGATTCTCAGCGCGGTCGACTTCATCGACGCCTTCGAGCGCTCGGGCACCATCGGCGCGATCGATCTGTGGGTGCTGTCGATGGTGCTGGAGTGGATCGAGCGCAACCAGGCCGCGCTGACGAAGACGCGCTTCGTCTGCGTGAACCTGAGCGGCGCCTCGCTCAACGACGAGCGCATCGTCGCCGAGCTGTTCCGGCGGCTGGAGGCGCATGCCTCGATCGTCCATTACCTGTGCCTGGAGATCACCGAGACGGTCGCGCTGCACGACCTGAAGACCAGCCAGCACTTCATCGCGCGGGCCCACGACATGGGGATCCGCATCGCGCTCGACGATTTCGGCGCGGGCCACACCTCGTTCAAGTACCTGAAGGCGCTGTCGGCCGACGCGCTGAAGATCGACGGCGAGTTCGTCAAGACCATGTGCGAGCACCCGGCCGATATCGCGATCGTCGAGTCGATGGTCAACCTGGCCCGCAACCTCGGCATGCGCACCATCGCCGAGTGGGTCGAGGACCTGCGCACCTTCGAGGCGCTGCGCGCGATCGGCGTCGACTACGTGCAGGGTTACGCGGTTGGCCGGCCGGTGATGCCGGAGCGGATCCTGGCCGCCGATTCCTGCCTCGACCTGGTGCTGCTCGACTCGATCCGGCGCGTGCTGGCCGAGCCGGCGCCGGCCGGTGCCGAGGCGGGCGAGGAAGCGAACGGCGAAGCGAACGACGCCGCGCGCACGGGCGATCGGGGCTGAGGAAACGGCGGGCGGGAACGGGATGAGCGGCGCGCGGCGCCGGCCGGCAGCGGGGAGAGGAGGAGACCCGCGAACCGGGCCGGCGCGCGCCGCAAGCGGGCGGCGCACCGGGCCGCGGCCCGTGGCGGGCGCGGCCGGTCGCGCCGGCAAGGCGGGAACCACGGAATCGCTTCGACAGGGGCCGCGGGCGCGGCCCCGTCACGACACGACGATCAGAAGTCGGTGGTCATCGACAGCCAGATCGAGCGCGGCTCGCCCTGGCTCAGGTAACCGCCGATGGTCGAGGCCCAGTACGACTTGTTGGCGACGTTGCGGACCATCACGCGGAAGGTGGTTTCCTTCTTGAACAGCTCGGTCTTGTAGCGCGCGCCGATGTCGAAGCGGTTCCACGACGGGATCGACAGCTTGTTGGCGACATCCAGGTACTGCGAGCTGGTGTGGATCCAGCGCGCCGTCAGCGTCGCGCCCTGCAGCATCGGCAGGTCGTATTCGGCATTCGCGGTGAAGGTGAACTTCGGCACGCCGATCGGGCGGTTGCCGTCGCTCGCGCCGCCCGCAGTGTCTTCCAGTTGCGCGTCGATATAGCTGGCGCCGGCGATCAGGCGCAGGCCCTTGACCGGTTCGCCGTTGATCGAGGCTTCCACGCCGCGATGACGCTGCATGCCGTTGGCCGCGAAGATCAGCGTGTTCGGATCGGTGTAGGCCATCGGCTTCTCGATCTGGAACAGCGCGAGCGCGGCGCCGAAGCCGCCGGCATCGTACTTGGTGCCCACTTCATATTGCTTCGAGCGGTACGGGGCGAGCACCTCGCCGAGGTTGCGCGCGGTGGTCGGCGCTGTCTCGCCCTGCGTGAGCGCTTCGGTGCGGTTCGCGTAGAACGCCCAGTTGTTGGTCGCCTTGAACACCAGGCCGAACACCGGCGTGGTGACCGACTGGTCGTAGACGCTGCTGACCGCGCCGGTGTAGCCGTAGTTGGTCACCGCGATCGACTGGCGGCGCGCGCCGATGGTGAACAGCACGCGATCGTTGAGCAGGCCGAGCGTGTCCGACACCGCCACGCTGCGCGTCCAGGTCATCGCCACCGTGCCGGGATCGGACAGGTCGCCGCCCTGGTACTTGGTGGCCGGGAACGGCACCGCCTGCGGGTTGTCGAGCGTGGTCGGGAAGCTGCCCGACAACGTGTAGGCCGACTGGCTGTTCAGGCGCGTGTAGGCCGCGCCGACCGCCACCATGTGCGATACCGGGCCGGTCGTGAAGCGGCCGCGCACGCCGGCCTCGGCCGATTGCGCGTCTTCCTTGTGCGGCACGCCCAGGCGCGAGGCGGTGACGGCGCCGGTCGAGGTGTTGACGGTCGGCGATGCGTACTGGCCGTTCTCGTCGGTATGACGCGCGCCGCCCGCCACATAGGCGGTCCAGCCCGGGAAGAAGTCGTATTCGGCGCGCAGCTGGCCGACCGTGTCCTCCAGGTCGCTGTAGGCCCAGGGCTGGGCGTAGTTGTGGGTGGCCGAGGGCGGCGCGGGAATCGCGCCGGTGCCGTTCACGTAGACCACCGAGCGGCCCTGGTCGTCGCGCTCGCGCTGGTGCAGGAAGTCGGCGTAGAGGCGCAGCTTGTCGCCGCGGTAGTCGAGCGCGAGCGCCTGGGTGGTGGCGCGGTGATGCGCGTCGTCGATGTCGGTCGAGCCGCCGCTGGTCGCCTGGTTCACGCGGATGCCGAACTGGCCTTCGCTGCCGAAGCGCCGGCCGATGTCGATGTGCTCGCCCACCTGGCCGCCGGTGCTGCCGTCGAGCGTCACGCGCGTGAGCGGCTTGTCGTCGGCGCGCTTCAGCTGGATGTTGACGCCGCCGCCCACCGCGCTGCCGGTCGGCGAGGCGCCGCTCAGGAACGCGTTGGCGCCCTTCAGCACGTCGATCCGCTCGACCGCGTCGGTGGCCACCAACTGGCGCGGCGTGACGCCGTACAGGCCGTTCAGCGAGACATCGTCGCCGTTGAGCTGGAAGCCGCGGATGATGAACACCTGCGAGAAGTTGCCGTAGCCGAACGCGCTGCGCACGGCCGGATCGTTGTCGAGCACGTCGGCCAGCGTGCGGGCCTGCTGGTCCTCGATCAGCTTCGAGGTATAGGTCGTCATGCTGAACGGCACGTCGATGTTGCGCTGCTTGCCCAGCACGCCGTAGTCGGCGCCGCGCGCCACCTGGCCGCCGCCGAAGGTCGGCGAGAGATCGCCCGGCAGCTCCTCGACCTTGCCCTTCACGGCGATGGTCGGTAGTGCCGCGGCGGGACGCGCTG
Organism: Burkholderia sp. Cy-637; assembly: GCF_011753175.1. Classification (NCBI taxonomy): domain Bacteria; kingdom Pseudomonadati; phylum Pseudomonadota; class Betaproteobacteria; order Burkholderiales; family Burkholderiaceae; genus Burkholderia; species Burkholderia sp. Cy-637. The sequence goes on from NZ_VWWC01000148.1 coordinate 11,119, forward strand.
CCGCGCTGCCGGCCGTGCTCGTATCGGACGAGGACGGCGCGCTCTGGGCGATGGCGACGGCGGGAAAGGCGCAGGCGGCGGCGAGCGCGAGGCAGCCCCAGGAAATCGGCGAAAGGGGCCAGGACGGCGTTTGGAAGCTTGACATAGGACGCACTAAACGGATTGAAGAAAACTCCGTCCCAGGGCGTCATTCGGAATCCGGGCGGGCCGGCCGTTCCGTCAATCGGTCCTGCGAGTCGGACGAAGGCGGGACGGCGTTTTTTATGAAGACGCGACTATAAATTAAATGCGAATCATTGTCATCTCGAAAGTAATTCTCATGTCTATCTGTAACAACAGGGGCGAGGTTTCGGGGTGGCGCGCGGCAGGCGGGGCGAGGGCGCAAGGCCCGTGGCGAAGGGCTCGACGGCGAACGGCCAGGGCGCGGGCTGGATGGCGGCAGGGATCGCCGGGACCGACGATCCCTGCCGCCATTTGATGGGGTTGGATGACGAATTCCGCGATGCGCAACGCAGGCGCATCGCGGACGGCCCTCAATCCGGCACGGCGACGTTCATTTCGCGCAGCAGGTTGTCGGCGTGGTCGAGGTGGTGCATCACCCACAGCATGTAGCGCACGTCGACGTGGATCGAGCGCGTGACGGCGGGATCGAACAGCCAGCCCGCGCTGACGCCTTCCCAGGCGCCGTCGAAGACCAGCCCGACCAGCTTGCCGTCGCGGTCCAGCGTGGGCGAGCCCGAATTGCCGCCGGCGATGTCGAGATCGGCGAGGAAGTTCACGGGCAGCGCGCCGGCGCCGGGGCCGGCGAAGCCGTCGAAGGCATGCGCGCGGATCGCCGCGAGTTCGGCGGCCGGTGCGTTGAAGGGCGCGACGCCGGTGTTCTTCTGCACGATGCCGTCGGTGGTGGTGAACGGCAGGTACTCGACCGCGTCGCGCGGCCGGTAGCCCTGCACGGTGCCGAAGCTCACGCGCAGCGACAGGTTCGCGTCGTGGTAGACGGGCAGGCCGCGCGCCTCGCTGTAGGCGGTCAGGGCCTTCATGTAGCCGGCCCGCGCGGCGGCCTCGTCGCCGTCCTGGGCCTTGTCCGCGTGCTCGATGGCCAGCAGGTCCGGCATCAGCGCGCGCGTCAGCGCGATCCAGCTATCGTGGCTCGCCGCGAGTTCGGCAGGCGTGGCCGACATCAGCGCGACGCGGGTCGCCTGGTCGGTCAGCCGGCTGCCCGCGTAGAGCGCGTCGACCTTGGCGGCAAGCGCCGCGGCGTCGTTCGCGCCGCCCAGCCAGCGATCGAGCGCGCCGATGTGCTGGTCGGCCGGCAGCTTCGCGTAGCGCTGCAGCACATAGACCAGCAACTGCCGGTCGACGGCCGGATCGTAGCGGCGGTCGATGCTCTTCTGCTGGCCGAGCAGGTCGATCTCGTCGCGCTGGCGGAAGCCGTCCTCGCGTTCGGCATCGGGCTTCTGCTTTTCGTCGGCGAGCCGCACGATCCGGTACGAGGCGCGGTACATCTGCGTCTGCTGCAGCAGGTGCAGGATCAGGTCGCGCTCGCGCGTGGCCATGCGCGCGTCGACCAGGCGGTTCAGCCGCTCGACGTCGGCCAGCCGCGCGGGGGCGTCGAGCTTGCCGCCGGCCGGTTGCGCGGCGAGCCAGCGGTGCAGCGCGGCCTCCTGCTCGCGGCGCGTCGACAGCGCATCGCCGTTGGCCAGCTCGTCGCGGTTGCCCTGGTAGAACTTGATCGAATTGTTGAAGCCGGCCACCTGGTCGGCATAGGCCACCTCCACCGCCGGCCGCTGCTTGCCGGCCGTGTCGATGATGCGGTTCATGTCGCCGAGCGCGCGGATCAGCGTCGGATACTGCCAGTCGATCGCGCTGCGCAGTTCGTCGGGCAGCAGGTGGCGATTGGTGCGGCCGGGGTAGCCGGCCACCATCACGAAATCGCCGGCCTTCACGCCTTGCGGATTCACGCTCAGCCAGTGCTTGGGGCGATAGGGCACGTTGTCCTTCGCGTAGGTCGCGCTGCTGCCGTCGCGTGCCACGTAGGCGCGCAGGAAGCTGAAGTCGCCGGTGTGGCGCGGCCACATCCAGTTGTCGATGTCGCCGCCGTACTTGCCGATCGACTCGGGCGGGGCGTAGACGAGCCGCACGTCGCGCAATTCCTTCTGGCGCACGAGCTGGTAGTCGTAGCCGCCGCTGAAGGTCTGCACCTGGCAGTGATAGCCCGGCGTGGTGCATTCGCGCACCAGGCGGTCCTTCTCGCGATCGATCGCGACGTAGCGCGCATAACCGTCGCTGCTGGGCGGAACCGCCGCCTCGATGCGATCGGTCACGTCGGTCACCTGCTCGGTCACGTAGACGCGCTGGGTGGGCGCGGTGGGCAGTTCGTCGGCCTTGGCGCGGGCCAGGAAGCCGTTCTCGATCAGGTTCTTCTCGGGCGTCGAGTTGTATTGCAGCGCGCCGTAGCCGCAATGGTGGTTGGTGACGATCAGGCCGTCCGGCGAGACGAACGAGGCGGTGCAGAAACCCAGCCCGACCACGGCATCGAGCGGCCAGGATTTCAGCGAGGCGAGCTGCCGAGGATCGAGCGCGAGCCCGCGTTGCTTGAGTTGGGGAGCGAGGGACGGCAACTGGGACGGTTGCCACATGCCTTCGTCGGCGCGCGCGATGCCGCCGGCCAGCAACGAGACGGCGACGAGCGTCGCGCTCGCCGTGCATAACAGTTTGAGACGCATTCGGATCCTCGGATTGAGACGGCCTGTGATCGACAGCTTTATTCAATCGGCATTGCGACTGCCGTGCGATTGTAGTCCGGGGGGAATGAAGGCGGTATTTTTATATCTTTGTAAGATGTAGGGAAATGAAAATAAAAATGCCCAATGAATTTTCTTGAGCATGTTCTTTGTGTGATGAATGTATTGGCAATAATTCCGGATCTCGATGAATTGGCGATGACGTGCAATGGTGTGACGGGTGAGGTGCGAGCAGCATTGCAAGGCGTTCCGGCGCTTGTATCGCGTTGTTCATATCAAGCCGGCGAGCGACTTTGCCTGGCATCGGCATGCATGCCGATATTGAAATGTCGATTATAAAATGCCGCTTGATTTCATCATCAATGAAGCCGCAAGGAATGTTCTTTTATGTGAGACAGGAAAAAAATCCCTCGCCGCATGAGGGGGCATGACGGCGAGGGGAGGAGGGGATGCCTTGAACAACAACGCGTATTGCAGGGAGCCGGCCGAGGCCGGCTTAGCGGTGCTTGAGAACCGCGGTCACGCTTCGACGGCTTCGCGTACCGGTGCCGCTGCCGTCGCGGGTGCCTCGACGTCCTGGCGGATCAGGTAGTCGAAGGCCGACAACGAAGCCTTCGCGCCTTCGCCGACCGCGATCACGATCTGCTTGTAGGGCACCGTGGTCACGTCGCCGGCCGCGAACACGCCGGGGATCGACGTCGCGCCGCGTGCATCCACCACGATCTCGCCGTGCTTCGACAGCTCGATCGTGCCTTTCAGCCATTCCGTATTCGGCACCAGGCCGATCTGCACGAACACGCCTTCGAGGTCGATGCGCTTGGTCTCGCCCGTCTCGCGTTCGAGATAGACCAGGCCGTTCAGCTTCTGGCCGTCGCCCGTCAGCTCCTTGGTTTGCGCGCTGGTCACCACCGTCACGTTCGGGAGGCTGCGCAGCTTGCGTTGCAGCACTTCGTCGGCGCGCAGCGTCTGGCCGAACTCGATCAGCGTGACTTCGCGCACGATGCCGGCCAGGTCGATCGCGGCCTCGACCCCCGAGTTGCCGCCGCCCACCACGGCCACGCGCTTGCCCTTGAACAGCGGGCCGTCGCAATGCGGGCAGTAGGCCACGCCCTTGTTGCGATACTCGCGTTCACCCGGCACGTTCAGCTCGCGCCAGCGCGCGCCGGTCGACAGCACGATGGTCTTGGCCTTCAGCACCGCGCCGTTTTCCAGGTGGATCTCGTTGACCTTGCCCGGGACCAGCGCCGCGGCGCGCTGCACGTCCATCACGTCGACGTCGTATTGCTTGACGTGCTGCTCCAGCGCAGCGGCGAACTTCGGTCCTTCGGTTTCCTGGACGGAGATGAAGTTCTCGATCGCCATGGTATCGAGCACCTGCCCGCCGAAGCGCTCCGCCACCACGCCGGTGCGAATGCCCTTGCGTGCCGAGTAGATCGCGGCCGCCGCGCCGGCCGGGCCACCGCCCACCACCAGCACGTCGAACACGTCCTTGTTGGCGATCGCGGCGGCGGCGCGAGCGCTGGCGCCCGTGTCGATCTTCGCGAGGATTTCCTTCACGCTGCTGCGGCCCTGGCCGAAGCTTTCGCCGTTCAGGAACATGGTCGGCACCGCCATGATCTGGCGTGCCTCGACTTCGTTCTGGAACAGCGCGCCGTCGATCGCCACGTGGCGGATGCGCGGGTTGATCAGCGCCATCACGTTCAGCGCCTGGACCACTTCCGGGCAGTTCTGGCAGGACAGCGAGAAATACGTCTCGAAGGAAAAATCGCCGTCGAGATTGCGAATCTGTTCGATGGTGTCCTCGTCGAGCTTGAGCGGGTGGCCGCCGACCTGCAGCAGCGCCAGCACGAGCGAGGTGAATTCATGGCCCATCGGGATGCCGGCAAAGCGGATCCCGGCAGCCTTGCCCGGTTCGCCGATGCTGAACGAGGGCTTGCGCTCGGCGTCGTCGCGGCGTTCGATCACGGCCACGCGCGGCGACAGCTCGCCGATCTCCTTCAGCAGCGCGATCAGCTCCTGCGACTTCGCGCCGTCGTCGAGCGAGGCGACGAGTTCGATCGGGCGGGTGAGCTTGTCGAGGTACGACTTCAACTGGTTCTTGAGATTGGCTTCGAGCATGATGTTCGGTTTGTCTTGTCGGTTGTCGTGTGCCCCGGCGCGGGGCGCTCGATACGGCGCCTGCGTGCGCCGTATCGAATCGTTCGTTATGCCTTGGAGGGCGGCCTCAGATCTTGCCGATCAGGTCCAGCGACGGGGTCAGCGTTTCCGCGCCCGGCGTCCACTTGGCGGGGCAGACCTCGCCCGGATGCGCCGCCACGTATTGCGCGGCCTGCAGCTTGCGCAGCAGCTCGCCGGCGTCGCGGCCGATGCCGTTGTCGTGGATCTCGGCGATCTTGATCTCGCCTTCCGGGTTGATCACGAAGGTGCCGCGCAGCGCCATGCCTTCTTCCTCGATCAGCACGTCGAAGTTGCGTGCCAGGCGCGCGGTCGGATCGCCGATCATCGGGTACTGGATCTTGGCGATGGTTTCCGAGGCTTCGTGCCAGGCCTTGTGCGTGAAGTGCGTATCGGTCGACACACCGTAGATCTCCACGCCCAGCTTCTGGAATTCGGCGTAGCGGTCGGCCAGGTCGCCCAGCTCGGTCGGGCACACGAAGGTGAAGTCCGCCGGGTAGAACACCACCACCGACCACTTGCCCTTGAGGCTTTCCTCGGTCACCGGCACGAAGGCGCCGTTGTGGTAGGCGGTTGCATTGAAGGGCTTGATCTGGCTGTTGATGATCGGCATCGAATAGGTCCTTGGGAATCGTTGAATGAGGTGTGAATCAGTGACTGGGGCGGCCGGCCCCGCGCGGGCGCCGGCCGGCATCGCGATCAGCGATGGCGATACAGATCGCCGGCGGCGGCGGGCAGCTTCACGCCGCTTTCCACGCCGACGGCCGGGTTGGCGCCGTAACCCGAATCGCCCTGGGCGGCGTGCAGACGCGCCTGGGCTTCCTGGATCTGGTCGGGGTAATGCGGGTTGTTGCCGGCGCCGGGGTGGTAGCCGACCTTGACGAGTGCCGCCAGCTCGGCGCGGACTTCGGCGCGGGTGAGCGGCTGGTTGGTCTGGGCGGAGGCCAGGACCGGTGCGAACAGGGCGGCAGCGAGGATCAGAGCAGAGGTTTTCATACGGGCACTCACCTATGGATGTAAAAAATCGATAGGTGGATGCTATAGAGTTGCCGCGGATAGTTGAAATACTTATTTCAAAACTGATCAATAGGCATTGCCTATTCGATCCGGCCCTCCCTCCCGCTCGCGCCGATCCGTCCCCGGTTCAGCCGCGACGCCGGCCGGGTTTGCCCTCGGTGGCGGCGAGCTTGCGCCACAGCGTGGTCTTGCTGATGCCGAGCACGGCGCAGGCGCGCTCGCGGTCGCCGCCGCAGGCGTCCAGCACGGCGCGGATCTCGTCGACCTCGACGCGGCGCCGCCGCTCGGACAGCGTGGCTGCCGCGGCCGCGCCGGGCATGCCGGCGCCGTCTGGAACGCCGCTTCCGTCTCCATCGACGTCCGCAGCCTCGCTTCCCGCCACGCCTTCGCGCGCGATGCCCAGCTCCGGCGCGATTGCCCGCAACACCTCGACCGACAGCGGCGCCTCGCCCTCGCTCTCCACCAGCTCGACGGCGATCCGCTCGATCACGTTCTGCAGTTCGCGCACGTTGCCGGGCCAGCGATGGCGCGCCAGCACGCCCACCACCGGCGCGACCACGCGGGCCGCCTCGGCGGCGTCGCGCACGCGCTCGGCCAGCCGCGGCTCGCG
>NZ_VWWC01000149.1:0-17328 GCF_011753175.1 Burkholderia sp. Cy-637
CGGCATCGGGCGGCGCCGCGAGGCGCGCGCGCCGATGCCGCCCGGGTGGCGCCGGACGCGCCGCATGGCGGGCAGCCCGGCGCGTCGCCCAGGTCACGGCGTGACGTCGATGCGGCCGTAGACGCCGGTGGTCGGCGTCGGGCCGGCCGCGTAGAACAGCGTGTTGCTCGGCTGGTTGGCGGCATTGTTGCCGAACGACATGCCCCAGATGCCGGCCTGCTTGAAGGTCGAGCCGTCCGGGTTCGGCAGCGCGCCGATCAGCGCGTTGCTGTTCGGGTCGAACACGTCGACGGTGCCGTCGCCGAAGTTGCCGACCAGCAGGTCGTTGCTGGCCGAGCCGAAGTTCGACGGCGCGATCACCATGCCCCACGGCGAGTTCAGCGTGCCGCCGGTGGCGATGCGCTTGACGAAGTTGCCGGCCGTGTCGAACGCGTCGACCACGCCGTTGCCCGCGCCGTTGACCTGGGTCTTGCCGTTGCTGCCGAGCACCGCGTACGAGACGTAGACGGTATTGCCGATCGCCGCGATGCCGAACGGCGAGAAGCCGGCCGGCAGGTTCGGGTCGACGAACTTGCCGACCAGGATCTTGTTGAAGGCGCGGTCGAAGGTGTCGACCTTCTTGTTGTGGAAGTCGGTCGCGTAGATCACGTTCGCGCCGCCGTTCACGCCGATCGCGAGGCCCTTGTAGACCGCGCCGCCGGTGCCGTCGTCATAGGCGTTGACGGCCTGGGTCGGCAGCACCTTGGGCGACCACGCGGCGATCGTGCCGGCGTCGGTGGCCCACATGAACACGGCATTGCTGGCCGCGCCGCCGTTCGCGCTGATCTGGAAGTCGGCGGCGGTCTTGTTGAACACGATGCCGGTCGGGCCCGCGGCGGTGCCGGCGGCGTTCGCCGGGATCGTCACCACCAGCGATTGCGGCACGCCGTTGCCGTCATAGAGCGTCGACAGGTGCGTGTTGTTGTCCGAGACCCACATCACGCCGGTCGGGTTGAACGCAATGCCCCAGCCGTTCTTCAGGTTCGGGTCGATGTTGGCGGCGGTGGCGCTGCCGTCCGACACCAGGGTGGTCGACTTGAACTGGGTCTTCAGCGCCGGCGGCGGCGGGGTGGTGCTCGCGGGCGGGGTGCTGTTGTCGTCTCCGCCACCGCATGCGGCGAGCGTGAAGGCCGTGACGGCGGCCAGCGCGGCCAGGGCTGCAATGCGTTTCACTTTCATGATGGATTCCTGATGGATAAGTTGGGCTACCGGTCCGGCCGGGCACGAATCGGCCGGACAGACGCAAGGACGGCGCGGGCCTTTCGGGCCACCGTGTCCCCCGACATCGGCTGCGGAACACGCGTTCGTCGAGTGCAAAACACGAGGCGCCGGAATTTATTCCATCGTGTTTCGGGGTGTTGGCGAGGTGTAAAGAAACGGGCGGGCGAGACCGAAAATCAGCCCGGTCCGATGGAATAGCGGCACGAGATCGGGTGTTCTGGGGATATCGGACGCACCGCAGGCCAAACCGGCGCGCCCGGCGCTCAACCCACACATACGAGGTCCTGGCCATGCTGAATTCGAATCTTTCGCGTCGCCGCCTGCTGGGCGGCCTGTCCTTCGCCTCGCTCGGGCTCGCGCTGTCGCGCGTGGCCTTCGGCGAGATGTCGCGCGCCGAGACGGCCGGCGCCGGCGCGCCGGTGCTGCGTACCGTGCCGGCCTTCCTGGGCAGCTCGCCGCAGACGCTGCCGCCGCTGCCCTATGCCGAGAACGCGCTGGAGCCCACCATCTCGGCGCGCACCATCGGCTTTCATTACGGCAAGCATCACCGCGCCTACTTCGACAACCTGCACAAGCTGCTGGCCGGCACGCCGCTGCAGCAGGCCTCGCTCGAACAGGTGATCATGCAGTCGCACGGCGTGCCGGAGATGGCCGACGTGTTCAACAACGCCGCCCAGGCCTGGAACCACAACTTCTACTGGAACTCGCTGGCGCCCGAGGCGAGCGCGCCGAGCGAGAAGCTGAAGGCCGCGATCGAGCGCAAGTTCGGCTCGATGGAGGCGCTCACCAAGGCGCTGGTGGCCACCTCGGCCTCGCAGTTCGGCAGCGGCTGGGGCTGGCTGGTGCTGGACGGCGGCGAGCTGGCGGTGGTCAAGACCGGCAATGCCGAGACGCCGTTCACGCGCGGCGCGGCGCCCTTGCTGACGGTCGACGTCTGGGAACACGCCTACTACCTCGATTACCAGAACCGCCGCCCCGACTACCTGGTCGCGACGGTCTCGCGTCACCTGAACTGGGCGTTCGCCTCGGCGAACTTCGAGCGCGTCTGAGCACGCGCGATCCTGAGGAAGCAGCGATGTCGAAACCAATCCTGAAAACCGGCGCCTCGGCGCTGTTGGCCGCGGCGGCGATGCTCGCGCTCGGCGCCTGCGCGATGGCGCCGACGGCCGGCGCCACGCCGGCGGTGGCGGGCGCCTCGATCGAGCCGCCCGCGGGCCAGCAACTGGCGGCGCTCGAAGCCTCGGGCGTGCAGATCTACAGTTGCGAGTTCAATGCGCAGCATCAGCTGCAATGGAACTTCAAGCGCCCCTCGGCGATGCTCTACGACGCGAGCGGCAGGGAAGTCGTGCTGCACGGCGCGGGGCCGTCCTGGGAAGCCGGCGACGGCAGCCGCGTGGTCGGCCGCGTGCTGGCGCAAAAGCCCAGCGATACGCCGGGCAGCATCCCGCAACTGCTGCTGGAGACGCACGGCACCGGCGGCGCGGGGATGCTGGCCGAGGTGCGCTACGTGCAGCGCCTGAACACCGTCGGCGGCCTGGCGCCGAGCGCGCCTTGCGCCAGCGAGCACCAGGAGGGCAGCACGCCCTACCTGGCTCGCTACGTGTTCTATCGTTGATCGGGAAACGGGCGCGGCGGCCGGCTGGAGCTGCCGCGCGGCGCGCGGCTCAGCGGCCGGCCAGGTCGCTCAACGAGGGCGTCGCGGCCGCGACGGGGCGAGGGTCCTTGGCGAGCAGGCCATAGATCGCGCTGTCCGATACGTCGTCGCCAACCTGCCAGCGCTCGCGCAGCAGCCCCTCGCGCACGAAGCCGAGCCGTTCCAGCACGCGCGCCGAAGCCTCATTGCGCGGATCGATGTCGGCCTCGAGCCGGCGCAGTCCCACCGTATCGAAGGCGTGGTCTAGCAGGGCCGATCCCGCCTCCGTCATATAACCGTTGCGCCAGCAACGACGTTGCAGCGAAAAGCCGATCTGCGCGCGGCGGCATTGCGCGTCGTGATCGAACAGGCTGCAGTCGCCGATCGGCTCGCCGGTCGCCAGCAACTCCACCACGCACACCAGATCCTCGCCATGGGCCGAGCGCGCCGCCAGGCGCGAGGTGCGCTCGATCGCCTGGGCGGGATCGGTCATCGGCGGGAACGAGAAATAACGCATCGCATCGGCATCGGACCACAGCGCGAAGCCGGCGCGCCAGTCGTCCTCGCGCATCGGGCGCAGGCGCAGCCGGCGGGTGGTGATGGTCACGGGTTCGAATGCCGGCATGGCGGTCTCGCGAGGGTAAAAAAAGCGACCTTACACGATTCGCCGCGGCATCGGCACGCGAGCTTGAAAGCGTGCGAAGGCGCAGCCGTGCCGGCCCCGCATCAGGGGCCGGCGCGCCAACGCTTCGCATCGGCCGACAGCGTTACGCATGCCGGCGGTCGATGCGCCCGGCGATGCCTTCAGGCCGGCTTGCCGAAATGCCGGTCGACGGCGGCGACCCATTCCTCGTGTTGCGCGGCGGAACCGCCTTGGTTGTCGAAGGGCGGCGCGGCCAGCACGCGTTCGGCGGTCGCCGCGACGGCCAGTCCCTGGCCTTCGGTGTCGGCGGACAGCGCCTGCCAGGGGATTGCGATCACGCGGTCCGGATGGCCCTCGGCGGTGGTGACCAGCACGTGCGTGATGCGCCCGTGGCCGAGGTCGAGCAGCACGTCGCTGACGTGGCCGATGTCGGCGCCGTCGGTGGCGCGCACGCCCACGCCCTCGAAACGGTGGCCCGGGATCGGATGCTCGCCGCTCGGGGCCTGGCCGTGGAAGCGGACCAGCGGCCCGCTGGGGGGGCCGCTGGACGCTTCCTTGGGCGTATCGGTCGAAGCTGGGGTGTCGGTTTTCATCGCGGTTCCTCGATAAGGGCGCGGGCGGCTCCCATGACGGGCTGCTGCACCGCAACGGAAAGGGGCGGATCGGCGGGACGCAGCAAGCCGTCGACGGGGACCGATCCGAACCGGTCGAACATGCTTCGATTCGCAATCCGCATGCCATCGGCGCGCCGCCCGGTTGCCGTCGCGGCCACACCGGGCTCTGACCTTTTTACAAGCGCATGCAGCTTTTTCGCGCCGGGCGGGCGGGGATCGCGGGTGCCGGCGTGGAAGGGCGCGGGCGCGTTACGGCGCGTCGGCGGCACGGGGCTTGCGGCAATCGGGGCCAGGCGGGCTTGGCATCGTCTTGCGAGCCGGCAACTGTTTTTCGGAGGGCATCATGTTTCACGGCAAGGCCAGACATCGCGGTGTGCACGAATTGCTGTACCAGGCGTTCGAAGCCGAACTCGGCGGCGCCCAGGTGTATCGCGCGGCCCTGTCCTGCGTGCACGATCCCGCCCTGCACGAGACCTGGGAGCGCCATCATCGGCAGAGCCTGCATCACCAGGACATGCTGCGCGCGATCTTCCGCGGCCTCGGGCTCGACGAACTGATCCAGACGCCGGGCCGGCTCGCGGTGGCCGAGACCGGCAAGGCGCTGGTCAACGTGATCGAGCTGGCGCGCCGCAACGCCTCGCCGGCGGATGCGCAGATCATCGCCGCCGAATGCGTGCTGCTGGCCGAAACCAAGCGGAACCTGAACTGGGAATTGATCGGCCGGGCGGCGGAGCAACTGTCCGGCGACGCGGCCAGCTTACTGAGGGAGGCGCACGATGCGGTGGCAGCGCAGGAGGATCATCGTCTGTATCGCACCCGGGAATGGGCGCGCGGCATGTGGCTCGCCGCGATGGGTTTCCCGGCCGTCCTGCCGCCGCCCGAGACGGGGCGCGACGGCGCGCCCGCGGCCGATGCGGCGCAGGCTGCACGCGCGCGCGGCAAGATGATGTAGGCCCGGGCCGGCGGCAGCGGCGGGGCGGGCGAGCGCGGCGTGTCGCGCGAGTGTGGATGGCACGCGGCTTGCGTTGGCTTGTGTCGTATCGATGCTCGATCGCGATGCGGCCGGCGCGGCGCTCGCGGTCCCACCACCTACAGGAGCCGTGCATGCCGTCGATGATATGGAAGGGCGCGGTCAGCTTCGGCCTGGTCCACGTGCCGGTGCAACTGGTGCCGGCCACGCGCACCGTCAAGCCCTCGTTCCGGATGCTTGATCGCCGCTCGATGGACCCGATCGGCTACCGTCGCGTCAACAAGCGCACCGGCCGCGAGGTCGCGCACGACGATATCGTGCGCGGCTACGAATACGAGAAGGAACGCTACGTGGTCCTCAGCGATGAGGAGATCCGCGCGGCCAATCCCGAGTCGACGCAGAGCGTCGACATTCTCACCTTCGTGGAGGCCTCGGCCGTCTCCTTCCTCTATCTCGACACGCCTTATTATCTGGTGCCGGACCGCCATGGCGAGAAGGTCTATGCGCTGTTGCGCGACGCGCTGGTCGAGACCGGGCGGATCGGCATCGCGCTGGTGGTGATGCGCGACCGGCAGCATCTGGCCGCGCTGATCCCGGTGGGCCCGGTGCTCGCGCTCGACACGCTGCGCTGGCAGGACGAGTTGCGCCCGCTCGACGAGCTGCGGGTGGGCGGCAAGCGCGAACGCGGCGAGAGCCTCAGCGCGAGGGAGCGCAAGATGGCGCAGAAGCTGATCGAGGACATGTCGGGCGACTGGCAGCCCGACGAGTATCGCGACACGTTTCGCGAGGACATCCTCGCCCTGGTCGATCGCAAGGTGAAGGCGGGCAAGTCGAAGACCATCGAGACGCCGCACGAGACCCGACCGTCGACGACGGGTTCGAACGTGCTCGACCTGACCGAGCTGCTGCGGCGCAGTCTCGGAGGTGGTGGAGGGCGTCGCGGCTCGGCTCGCGATGGCGAGGCAGGGGAGGCGGCGCCGCGCAAGCGTGCCGGCAAGGCGGCGGGCGCGGCGAGGAACGGAAAGGCCGCGAAGGCCACCAAGGCCACCAAGGCCACCAAGGCCACCAAGGCAGCGAAGGACGCGAAGGCAACGAAGGGCGCCGCCGCGCGCAAGTCGGCTGCCAAGCCCACCGCGGCAAGGAAATCGACCGCTTCGAAATCGAAGCCGACCACCGCCGGTAGCGCGAAGCGCAAGGCGAAGGCCGCCGGGCCGACGGCGACGCGCAAGGGCGCGGCGGCCGGCACCGGCCACAAGCGCGCCGCCTGAGGCACGCGCGAGGAGGATCGCCACCGATGGCCAGCAAGCTCGCCGAATACCAGCGCAAACGCCGCTTCGACGCGAGCCCGGAACCGGCCGGCAAGCGCGGCGCCCAGGCGCGCCCGCGCCACGATTCCGAGCGCGAGTTGCACTTCGTGGTGCAGGAGCATCACGCGCGGCGCCTGCATTACGACTTCCGCCTCGAACTCGACGGCGTGCTGAAGTCCTGGGCGGTGCCGAAGGGGCCGAGCACCGAACCGGCCGAGAAGCGGCTCGCGGTGCATGTCGAGGATCACCCGCTCGACTATGCCGGCTTCGAGGGCGAGATACCGCCCGGCCACTACGGCGCGGGCAGCGTGCGCATCGACGACCAGGGCGTCTGGCGGCCCGATGGCGGTATCGCCGGCGCGCGGCGCGGCTATCGCGAGGGCAAGCTCAGTTTCGAACTCGAGGGCCGTCGTCTGCATGGACGCTGGTCGCTGGTGCGCACGCATCTTCCCGAGCGCAACGGCAAGTCGTCGTGGCTGCTGATCAAGGCGCGCGACGAGCAGGCGGGCTCGCCGGGCGGCGAGCGCATCAAGGCCGCGCGCAAGCAGCCGGCCACGGCGGCGTCCAAGCGTGCCGGCGAGCGTGCCGAAATGCATGGCGACAAGCACGCCGAGAAGCACGCCGAGAAGCACGCCGAAACGCACGCCGAGAAGCGCGGCGCACCACCGCCACGCGGCAAGCGCGCGGCGGATCGCGCCGGCCGGCGCGAGGCCCTGCCGGCCACGCTCGCGCCGCAGTTGGCGACGCTCGTGGCCGCGCCGCCCGAGGGCGAGGACTGGCGCTACGAGATGAAGTTCGACGGCTATCGCGTGCTGATCCGCATTGCCGGCCGCGGCCGCCGACGCTCGGTGCAGGTGTTCACGCGCGAGGGCAAGGACTGGAGCGCGAAATTCCGCCGGCAATGCGCCGCGCTCGCCGACCTGCCGGTGAACAACGCCTGGCTGGACGCCGAGGCCGTGGTGCTCGACGCGCGCGGCCTGCCCGATTTCGGGGCCCTGCAGCAGGCGCTGTCGGCCGGCGAGGACGCCGCCATCGTGTTCTTCGTGTTCGACCTGCCCTTTCTCGATGGCAGGGCGCTGGCCGACCTGCCGCTCGATACGCGCCGCGAGCGGCTGGCGGCGTGTTTCGGCGACGCGGGCGGGCAAGCCGTGCAGCTTTCGCCGACGCTCGAGGGCGAGCCGGCCGAGCTGCTCGCCGCGGCGGCACGGGCCGGCCTCGAAGGCCTGATCGGCAAGCGCGCCGACAGCCCTTATCGCGCCGGGCGCAGCGCGTCGTGGATCAAGCTGAAGTGCCGCCAGCGCCAGGAATTCGTGATCGGCGGCTTCAGCGAGCCGCGCGGCAGCCGCAGCGGATTCGGCGCGTTGCTGCTCGGCGTGCACGAGCGGCCCGCGCAAGGGCGTCGCCGTGCCGGCGAGCTGGCTTATGTCGGCCGCGTCGGCACCGGGTTCGATCGGCGCGCGCTCGACGCGATCGCGGCCAGGCTGCGAAAGATCGAACGCGGCGACGCGCCGTTCGCGCTGCCGCCGGCCGAACGCGGCGACGCGGTGCACTGGGTCGAGCCGCGGCTGGTGGCCGAATGCGAGTTCGCGGGCTGGACCGCCGACGGCCTGGTCCGGCAGGCTGCCTTCATCGCCTTGCGCGAGGACAAGCCGGCCGGGCAGATCGTCAGGGAAACGGCTGCGCCCGCCGGCGGGCAACCGACAGGAGGCAGGATGAGGACCGATCATCAGGCGCCGGGCTCGCGCTCGCGCGGCAAGGCCGCGAACCGCGCCACCGGCAGGAACGACGACGCCACGGTGGCGGGCGTGCGCGTCACGCATCCCGAGCGCGTGGTCGATACCGAGAGCGGCCTGCGCAAGATCGACGTGGTCCGCTATTACGCGGCGATCGCCGAGCACCTGCTGCCGCAGCTCGCGGGACGGCCGGTTTCGCTGGTGCGCTACATGAAGGGCATCGACGGGCCGTCCTTCTTCCAGAAGCACGCGGGCCCGCGCGGCATGGGCTTCGTCACGCGCCACCCCGGCCTCGATCCCGGGCACGACGCGCTGATCACGCTCGACGATCGCGAGGCGCTGGTCGGCGCCGCGCAGTTCGACGCGCTCGAATTCCACACCTGGAATGCCTGCGTGGACCGCATCGAGCGGCCCGACCGGCTGGTGTTCGACCTCGATCCCGACCCGGCCTTGCCGTGGCGCGCGATGATCGAGGCGGCCCAGGCGCTGCGCGCGCTGCTCGACGCGCTGGGGCTGCCGTGCTTCTGCAAGACCAGCGGCGGCAAGGGCCTGCACCTGGTGGTGCCGATCACGCGCCACGCTTCCTGGGACCAGGCGCGCGATTTCTCGCAGGCGGTGGCGCAGCACCTGGCCGGCGTCGCGCCGGAGCGTTTCTCGGCGAAGATGGGCGCGCAGAACCGCAAGGGCCGCATCTTCGTCGACTACCTGCGCAACGGGCGCGGCGCCAGCACGGTGGCGGCCTGGTCGGCGCGGGCGCGGCCGGGGATGGGCGTGTCGGTGCCGATCGATTGGGATGAGCTGCCCGATACCCGCGGCGGCGCGCAATGGACCATCGCCGAGGTGCCGCAGCGGCTGGCCTCGCTGCGGCGCGATCCCTGGAACGGCTACGAGGCGGCGCGCCGGCGGCTCACCGCGGCCATGCGCGAGCGCCTGGGCAAGCTCTGAGCGGCGGCGCGGCGCCGGCTGGCGACGGTGTTCCGCGCCGGAATTCGCCGCGCGGCCGGCTCTGGGCCTGTCTTGAAGCCGCTTTGAGCACGCCTCGAGCGGTGCCCGCTTCGTACCTCGCCTTGAGCCCAGTTCGAACCCCGCCGGCGCTCGCGCCTTTGTACAATGCGCGAATCCTGTCCCCGCCCGCGCCCGCCGATGACCGACCGTCCCCGCCGCCCCCGCCGCCCCCGCCTGCAACCGCGCAAGAACCCGACCCAGCCGCGCGCGGCCGGGACGGTCGCCGCGATCGTCGAGGCGGCCGCGCAGGTGCTGGAGACGCGCGGCATCGAGGGCTTCAACACCAATGCGGTGGCCGAGCGGGCCGGCGTCAGCATCGGCTCGCTCTACCAGTATTTCCCCGGCAAGGACGCGCTGACCGTGGCCCTGATGCAGCGCGAGACGCAGCGCTTCGTCGAGGACATGGACCGGGCGATGGCGGAGCCCGACGGCATGGTGGCGCTCGGCCTGCTGATCGGCGCGGCCGTGCGCCAGCAGTTGCAGCGGCCGATGCTGGCGCGCCTGCTCGACGAGCAGGAGGCGAGCCCCGCGCTGCGCGACGCGGTGGACTGCGACGGCATGGACACGCCGGTGGCGGCGATCCTGCGGCGCCTGCTGCCGGCGGGCGATGCGCGCGCCGCGCATGCGGCCGTCGATCTGGGCGAGATCATCCACGTCATGGTCGACAGCGCCGGCGCGCGCGGCGAGCAGGACATCGCCAGCCTCGAGACGCGCCTGCGCGCCGCCGTGTTCGGTTATCTGAGGGAGTTGGGCTTGCTGCCCGCTGCCGCGCCGGCCGGGCCTTCGGCCTGACTACGCGCGGCTCGACCCGCCGAAATGTGAGCAAGCGCGGCCGGCACGCTCCGGCCGATTCGCCCAAACCCCGCCACGGCGCGGCTCGCGGGCCGCTTCGGCGCGCCGCCGCGATGCGAGTAGCCGAATGTGAGCGCGGGCTCGTATTCTGATCGTCATCGGCAGCTGGCATTGGGGCCAGCGCCCGTACCCCGAGCACGATCATGAACGACTTCACCCACCGCATGAAACTGAACCACCTGAGCTTCCCCTCGGCCGACGCGACGGCCACGGCGGCCTTCTTCGAGCGCCATCTCGGCTTCACCATCGCCGGCACCTGGGACCGCTCCTACATCCTCAAGCGTCCCGGCTTCGACGTGGTGATCGAACACGCGGCCGACGAGGTGCCGGCCTGGCCCCGCAACTTCCACGCGGGATTCGAGCTGCCCGACCTGGCGGCTGTCACGGCCCTGCGCGCGCGGCTGGTGGAGGCGGGCGTGCCGATGGAAACCGACATCTTCAACAACGGCCGCGGCTCGCGTTTCTTCTGCCGCGCCCCCGGCGGCGTGATGTTCGAGCTGAACACGCGCGACGACGCCTCGCCCGAGTATCGCGGCAGCTTCGACGACTGAGTCGCGCCGACCTCCATCGAATCGCGGCCCGTCGCCGGATCGATTCGTCATCCTACTGATCGGGCGCGGTGCCGTCGCGCATCGCGCCCTCCCGACCGGAGTGATCCATTCATGAGCACCCTGACCACCGCGCCGCTCGCACCGCTGCTCGAACGCCTGTTCGCCGAAGCCGATGCCGCCAGGCCGCAGATGAGCCGCGCCGTCGCCGAACTGCCGCCCGGCGAACTGACGCGGCTGATGCAGAGCAAGACCGAGTACCTCGATTTTTATGCGCGCCTGAAGGACCTGCCGCTGCCGGTCTCGCGCGAGACCGGCATCCTGCTGTACCAACTGGCGCGCGGCGCCGGGGCGCGCCATATCGTCGAGTTCGGCACCTCGTTCGGCATCTCGACGCTGCACCTGGCCGCCGCGCTGCGCGACAACGGCGGCGGCCGGCTCGTCAGTTGCGAGTTCGAGCCCTCGAAGATCGAGCGCGCGCGCCGCAACCTGGCCGAGGGCGGGCTGGCCGACCTGGTCGAGATCCGCGAGGGCGATGCGCTGCGCACGCTGGCCGCCGACCTGCCCGAGTCGATCGACCTGGTGCTGCTCGACGGCGCGAAGTCGCTGTATCCCGCGGTGCTGGCGCTGCTGGAAAGCCGGCTGCGTCCCGGCGCCTTCGTGATCGCCGACAACGCCGAGCACAGCCCCGAGTATCTCGAGCGCGTGCGCTCGCCCGCGCAGGGTTACCTGTCGACGCCCTTCGGCGGCGACGTGGAACTGTCGCTGCGGCTCGGCTGAGCGGGGGGCGTCTCGGCGCCGATCCCTGGATCGACGCCGTGCCCGGATGATGCCCGGGCGATGCTCAGGCGCGCGTCGCCGGCGCGAAGCGGTCCAGGTCGGCGCTGCTGTGACGCTCGTGCTGCTGCTCGGCCTCGTCGCCGCGCGCGCGATTGACGTGGCGCCCGCGCTTCACCGCCGGGCGTTCCCGGATCTCCTCGGCCCAGCGCAGCAGGTGCTGGTACTGTTTGACGTCGAGGAATTCGGCGGCGCCGTACAGGTCGCCGAGCACCAGGCCGCCGTACCACGGCCAGATGGCGATGTCGGCGATCGTGTAGCTGTCGCCGGCGATGTAGCGGCGCTCGGCCAGCAGCTTGTCGAGCACGTCGAGCTGGCGCTTGGTTTCCATCGTGAAGCGGTCGATCGGGTATTCGAGCTTCTCCGGCGCGTAGGCGTAGAAATGCCCGAAACCGCCGCCCACATAGGGCGCCGAGCCCATCTGCCAGAACAGCCAGTTCAGCGTTTCCGCGCGCGCGGCCGCGTCGCTCGGCACCAGCGCGCCGAACTTGTCGGCGAGGTACAGCAGGATCGAACCCGATTCGAACACGCGCACCGGCTGCGCGCCGCTGCGATCGACCAGGGCCGGGATCTTCGAGTTCGGATTGATGCCGACGAAGCCGCTGCCGAACTGCTCACCGTCGATGCGGATCAGCCAGGCGTCGTATTCGGCGCCCGCGTGGCCCAGCGCGAGCAATTCCTCCAGCATCACGCCGATCTTCACGCCATTGGGGGTCGCCAGCGAATAGAGCTGCAGCGGATGCTTGCCGACCGGCAGTTCCCGTTCGTGCGTGGCGCCCGACACCGGGCGGTTGATGTTGGCGAACTGGCCGCCCGAAGGCGCGCGAGGGGTCCAGACGGCGGGCGGGGTGTAGGCGGAATCCTGGCTCATGCGATGTTCTCCGGGAAAGGCGGCAAAGCAGCAGTAAACGGGACGAGGGCAAGGCGGCAAAGGCGGCCCGCGCGCGGGGCGGGCATCGAGCATGGCACGTCGGCCGACGGGGCCGATCGCGCGCCGGATCGTTACTGTAGTCGGGTTTCGCCGATCTCGCCGAAGGCCGCGCGAAAGCCCCTTGGCGCGGTACGGGATGGGAGGTCGCGCCGGGCGCGCCGAGCCCCGCGCGACGCGGCTCGGCAGGCTGCGCGCGATTTCCGGTTGGCAGCGGGGCGCCCGGGAGGCGATCATTAGGCCCTTGCCGCAAGCGCGGCGAAGCGTGCCTCGAAGCGGGGCACCGTGCCTTCGCCGCGTCGTGCCGTTCGTGCCACTTCGTGCCATTTCGTCAACCGAACCCCAGGAGCCTTGCATGTCCACGCTCATCCAGCCCGTTTCGCTTCACGCCCGCCACGCCGCGCAAGGGAGGCCGGCATGAAGGCCGCCGTCCTGCGCGCACCGGGCGGCCTCGAACGCATCGAGATCCGTGACGTGCCGGATCCGGGCGCGCCCGGCCCGGGCCAGGTCCGCGTCGCGCTGCATGCCACCTCGCTCAACTTCCACGACCTGCTGGTCGCCAAGGGCGCCATCCCGACCGAGGACGGCCGCGTGCTGATGTCGGACGGCGCCGGCGTGGTGGAGGCGGTGGGTGAGGGCGTGACCGAATTCCAGCCCGGCGACGCGGTGGTCTCGCTGTTCTTCCCGCATTGGGTGGACGGTGCCGCCTACCCGGCCGTCGGCGATTTCGCCGGCACGCCGGGCGACGGCGTCGACGGTTTCGCCACCGAGGTGGTGGTGCGCCCGGCCGGCGCCTTCACGCACGCGCCGCGCGGCTGGCGTGCCGCCGAGAGCGCGACCCTCACCACCGCCGGGCTGACCGCCTGGCGCGCGCTGGTGGGTGACGGCGCGCTGAAGGCCGGCGACACCGTGCTCACGCTCGGCACCGGCGGCGTCTCGATCGCCGCGCTGCAGATCGCCCGCGCGATGGGCGCGACCGTGATCGTCACCTCGTCGTCGGACGAGAAGCTCGAAAAGGCCAGCGCGCTCGGCGCGCATCACACCATCAACTACCGGCAGACGCCGGCATGGGGCGCGGTGGCGCGCGAACTGACGGGCGGCCGCGGCGTCGACCACGTGCTCGAACTGGGCGGGCCGGGCACGCTCGCGCAATCGATCGAGGCGGTGCGCGTGGGCGGCCATATCTCGCTGATCGGCGTGCTCACCGGCATGCAGGGCGAGGTGCCGACCGCCGCGCTGATGGCGCGCCAGGCGCGCCTGCAAGGGCTGATCGTCGGCAGCCGGCGCCAGCAGCAGGACTACGTGGCCGCGCTCGAGCGCACCGCGATCCGTCCCGTGATCGACCGCAGCTTCGCGTTCGGCGAACTGGCCGAGGCGTTCCGCTGGCAGGAGCAGGGCGGGCACTTCGGCAAGATCGTGGTGGAGTGGTGATGGCTTGAGGGCGGGGCGGCGACGCCCTGGCCGAGATGAGGAAAGGCCGGCAAGTTCGCTTGCCGGCCTTTTTCGTTGCGGGCTGCGCGAGCCCGAACAATCGCCCTGGAAGTCTTACTTCGCGGTCGGCATCGCGAACTCCGCGCCCTTCTCGATGCTCTCGTTCCAGCGCTGCATGATCGACTTCTGGCGCGTGTAGAAGCGCACGCCTTCCTCGCCGTAGGCGTGCATGTCGCCGAACAGGCTGCGCTTCCAGCCGCCGAAGCCGTGCCAGGCCATCGGCACCGGGATCGGCACGTTGATGCCGACCATCCCCACCTCGATGCGGCGGCCGAACTCGCGCGCCACGTGGCCGTCGCGCGTGAAGCAGGCCACGCCATTGCCGAACTCGTGGGCGTTGATCAGGTCGATCGCCTCGCCCATGTCCTTGACGCGCACGCAGGCCAGCACCGGGCCGAAGATCTCTTCCTTGTAGATGCGCATCTCGGGCGTGACGTGGTCGAACAGCGTGCCGCCCGTGAAGAAGCCGTGCTCGTGGCCTTGCACCTTGTGGCCGCGGCCGTCCACCACCAGCTCGGCGCCTTCCTCGACGCCCAGGCCGATATAGCCTTCGATACGCTCCAGCGCCTGGCGCGTGACGATCGGGCCCATTTCCGACTCGGCGTTCATGCCGTCGCCAATCTTCAGCGTGCGGGCACGCTCGGCCAGGCGCGGCACGATCTTGTCGGCCACGTCGCCCACCAGCACCGCCACCGAGATCGCCATGCAGCGCTCGCCGGCCGAGCCGTAGCCGGCGCCGATCAGCGCGTCGACGGCCGTGTCGAGATCCGCGTCGGGCATCACCACCATGTGGTTCTTGGCGCCGCCCAGGGCCTGCACGCGCTTGCCGTGCTTGGCGCCGGTCTCGTAGATGTAGTTCGCGATCGGGGTCGAGCCGACGAAGCTGACGGCCTTGACGTCGCGATGCTCGAGCAGCGCATCGACCACTTCCTTGTCGCCCTGCACCACGTTGAAGATGCCGTCCGGCAGCCCGGCTTCCTTGAGCAGGCCGGCCATGAACAGCGCGGCCGAAGGGTCGCGCTCGCTGGGCTTGAGGATGAAGGCGTTGCCGGCGGCGATCGCCACCGGGAACATCCAGCACGGCACCATGCAGGGGAAGTTGAACGGCGTGATGCCGGCCACCACGCCGAGCGCCTGGCGGGTGGTCCAGTTGTCGATGCCGGTCGAGACCTGCTCCGTGTAGTCGCCCTTGAGCAGTTGCGGGATGCCGCAGGCGAACTCGATCACGTCGATGCCGCGCGAGACCTCGCCCTGCGCGTCGCTGAACACCTTGCCGTGCTCGGCCGTGATGATCGCGGCCAGCTCGTCGCGGCGCTGGTTCATCAGTTCCAGGAAGCGCAGCATGACGCGCGCGCGGCGGATCGGCGGCGTGTTGCTCCAGCCGGTGAAGGCCTGCTTGGCCGACGCGACCGCGGCGTCCACGTCGCGCGTGTCGCCCAGGCGCAGCGTGCGGGCGATGTCGCCGGTGGCCGGGTTGTAGACGGGCTGCGAGCGCTGGCCGTGGCCGGCGGTGCGCTGGCCGCCGATGAAGTGTTCGACGTCGCTGCGATCGTTGTAGGCGTTCATGGGCTCCTCCAGGATGTCCAGGGTAAGGCGGTTCGATGTCTGGCAGTGTAGGAGCCCGGCCGGGCGATGGATATACACTGTCGGTGAAATCATTGTTTAAAAAACTGAACAATCATCCGACCGATCCACGATCCATCATGCCGAGCGAATCCATCGAAAGCCTGTGGGCCCACCTGCACTGGCTGACCGTGCTGGCCGACCAGGGCAGCTACACGGCCGCGGCGGGCCGCCTGGGCGTGAGCAAGGCCGCCGTGAGCCTGAAGATCGCCGAACTCGAGCGCGCCGCCGGCGTGCCGCTGGTGCAGCGCACCACGCGCAGCGTGCGGCTCACCGAGGCGGGGCGGCATCTGGTGGACGAGACGCGGCCGCTCTACGATCGCATCGCGCAGAGCTTCTCCGGCGTGCGCGATACCGCCGAGGTGGTGCGCGGCAGCCTGCGCGTGAGCGCGCCGGTGGCGCTGGCGCGCCAGCAACTGGTGCCGCGCCTGGCCGAGTTCCGGCGCCGCCATCCCGAGGTGCGGATCCAGCTCGACGTGTCGGATCGGCTGGTGTCGCTGGCCACCGAGGGTTACGACCTGGCGATCCGCCACAGCGCCTCGGCGCCCGAGACGCACGTGGCCTGGCAGCTGTGCCGCACCGTGTCGCTGCTGGTGGCCACGCCCGCCTACCTGGCCGCGCGCGGCCGGCCGGGCCATCCCGACGAACTGGCCGGCCACGATTGCCTGTTCTATCCACGCAGCCACGATTCGGCGGCCTGGACCTTCGAGCGCGCCGGCACACGCCGTCAGCGCGCCGCGCGCGTCACGGTGCCGATCGCCGGGCCGTTCTGCGCCAACAACAGCGAGGTGCTGCGCGACGCGGCGCTCGACGATCTCGGCATCGCGCTGCTGCCCGATTTCTCGGCGGTGGCCGCGCTGCAGGCCGGCACGCTGGTGCGCGTGCTGCCCGAGTGGCGGCCGGTGGGCGTGTTCGCCGAGCAGTTGCTGGCGGTGCGGCCCTACGCGACGCATGTGCCGCGCGTGGTGACGGCCTTTGTGGCCTATCTGCGCGAGGCCTTCGCGCAGGGGTTCGGCGAGGCGGGCGAGGGCGCCTGAGCGCGGCGCCGGATCAGGAGAACTGCGTGCCGACCGCCTCGCGGATCGGATGCGTGTCGTAGACGATCACCAGCTCGGCGATGCGCGCCTCGGCATCGAAGCCGAACACATCGACACAGCGGAACGGTGCCGCCGCGCCGTCGCGCAGCACCCAGTCGTACTGGAAATAGGCGGTGGCGTGAGGCGAGCCGGTCGTGCTCACGGCGATGTCGAGCAGGGTGATGCGGCTCGGGCTCGAAGCGGCGAACAGTTTCGGATAGAAGTCCGCCGGCGCGGCGGTGCCCGCGAGCGGCGAGACGACCCGCGCCCCGGGCGCGAACAGCGCGAGCAGGGCGGCCGCGTCGCCGCGCTCCAGCGCGCCCAGGTAAGCGCGGATTCTCGCCGTGTATAGTGCTGCCGAAGTCTGTTCCATGTCCCGTCTCCTTCGCTCGAGCGGCCTTCGCGGCCGCGGGATCGCGACCGGAGCCGAAGCCGCGACGATAGCGAAACGGCCATGTCCGAACCATCGAAAAATCCGCAAGCCGGGTATGCCGCCGATGCATACCCGCTGGCCGCGCTCACGCGCTCCCTGCCGCCGCTGCCGGCCTACCAGGCCTTCGTGGCGGCCGCGCGGCTCGGTAGCGTGAGCCGCGCCGCCGAGCATCTGTGCCGCACGCAGGGCGCCGTCAGCCGCCAGATCCAGCAGCTCGAGGCGCATGCCGGCCATGCCCTGTTCCTGCGGCACGCGACCGGGCTCCGGCTGACCGCCGCGGGCGAGGCGCTGCTGGCCGTCGCGAGCCAGGCGCTGGCGCTGCTGGGCGCGCAACAGGCGCCGGCCGCGGCGCTCTCGCTGCGCCTGCCCTCGACC
>NZ_VWWC01000014.1:0-81479 GCF_011753175.1 Burkholderia sp. Cy-637
CAGCGCCGGCTACGCCTCGCTGCTGGCCTCGGTGGCCCGCCACGTGGCCGCGCCGGTGGTGCTGGGCCGCACGCTGGCCGAGGCGACGCCCGAAGCCGCGCGCGAGGACGAGACGCAACGCGCGGTGCTGATCCACCTGCTCGACGACGCGCTGTACCATCCCGCGCCCGAGCGGCTCTCGCATGCACTGGCGCAGGCCGCGCTGCATCGCGCGACGGCCGCCCAGGCGCTGGCGCTGGCGCCGAAGGTGCGGGTCGCGGCGCTGGTGCGCGGGCGCGCCCCGCATGCCGACGAACTGGCGGCGGCCGCCTGCTACCTGGCCGATGCGCCGGGCGTGACGGGCGCCACGCTGAGCGTGGACGGCGGCGAGCATCTCGCCCCGCCCGCGGCCGGCCAAGCCTGAGGACCGGCGCGCCGAGCGCGCCATTTCGCGTGTTAGCACGCCTATTTGACTGGACCGACCATGTTTTCCGCCCTCCTGCACCCCAGGCTCGCCGACTGCCGCAGGCTCTACCTGCGTGACCACGAGGTCTCCATGCGTATCGGCGCGTTCGAGCACGAGAAGCGTGGCGAACAGCGTGTCGTGATCAACATCGACGTGTTCGTGCCGCTCGCCCTGACCACCCCGCTCAAGGACAAGCTGCGCGAGGTGATCGACTACGATCTGATGAAGCAGGCCGTCGCGCATTGCATCGCGAGCGGCCATATCCACCTGCAGGAAACGCTGGTCGACTCGATCGCCGCGCGCCTGCTCGCGCACCAGGCGGTGCGCGCGGTGCGCGTCTCCACCGAGAAACCGGACGCCTACCCCGATTGCGACGCAGTGGGCGTCGAGGTCTTTCGCATCAAGGACGAGGAGCGAGCATGAATGCGCCCCATACCCCCGCACAACACGAGGCCGTGGAGGCCGTCGAAGCCGGGGCCGAAGCCGGCCGCCGCGCGCTGACGCGCCGCGAGCAGAAGGAAGCCTACGAGAACAACAAGCTGTTCAAGCGCATCGTGCGCCAGGTCGGCCAGGCGATCGGCGACTACAACATGATCGAGCAGGGCGACAAGGTGATGGTCTGCCTGTCGGGCGGCAAGGACAGCTACGCGATGCTCGACGTGCTGCTGCGCCTGCGCGAGCGCGCCCCGATCGACTTCGAGATCGTCGCCGTCAACCTCGACCAGAAGCAGCCGGGCTTCCCCGAGCACGTGCTGCCCGAGTACCTGCGGCAGGTGGGCGTGCCCTTCCATATCGAGAACCAGGACACCTACAGCATCGTCAAGCGGCTGGTGCCCGAGGGCAAGACCACCTGCTCGCTGTGCTCGCGGCTGCGCCGCGGCATCCTCTACCGCGTGGCGGGCGAGCTCGGCGCGACCAAGATCGCGCTCGGCCACCATCGCGACGACATCGTGCAGACCCTGCTGCTCAACATGTTCTACGGCGGCAAGCTCAAGGGCATGCCGCCCAAGCTGCAGTCCGACGACGGCCGCAACGTGGTGATCCGCCCGCTCGCCTACGTGAAGGAAACGGACCTCGAGAAGTATGCCGAGCTGCGCGAATTCCCGATCATCCCCTGCAACCTCTGCGGCAGCCAGCCGAACCTGAAGCGCGCCGAGATGAAGGCGCTGATCCGCGACTGGGACAAGCGCTTCCCGGGCCGGGTCGACAACATGTTCAACGCGCTGTCGGCGGTGGTGCCCTCGCACCTGATGGACACCACGCTGTTCCCGTTCAAGGACCTGCGCGCCACCGGCGTGGCCGATCCGGCCGGCGACATCGCCTTCGACGAAGACCCTTGCGGCACCGATGCAGGTGCCGGCAAGGGCGAGGGGCAAGCGATCTCGATCGTCCAGTTCGACGACCTGTAACAAGCGCTCACAAGTTCGTGGGAGGCCCGCCCGGCGGGCCTTCCCACGGAAAATCGGGGCGTCGGGGCCCCTCTCGACGGCACCCCTGCGTGCTAGAATCCGCAACTCCAAACTCTCCCGACACGCTGGCGCCATGAATATCGTGATTTTGGCGGCAGGCACCGGCAAGCGCATGCGTTCCGCGCTGCCGAAAGTGCTCCATCCCCTGGCTGGCAAGCCGCTCCTCTCCCACGTCATCGATACCGCCCGCTCGCTCGCGCCCTCGCGCCTGGTGGTGGTGGTCGGCCATGGCGCCGAGGCGGTGCAGGCCGCGGTGGCCGCGCCCGACGTGCAGTTCGCGCTGCAGGAACAGCAGCTCGGCACCGGCCACGCGGTGCGCCAGGCACTGCCCTTGCTCGACCCCGCCCAACCGACCCTGGTGCTGTACGGCGACGTGCCGCTCACGCGCGCGAGCACGCTCAAGCGCCTGACCGAGGCCGCCACCGACGCCCGCTACGGGATCCTGACCGTCACGCTCGACGATCCGAGCGGCTACGGCCGCATCGTGCGCGATGCCGCCGGCAGCGTGACGCGCATCGTCGAGCAGAAGGACGCCTCGCACGAGCAGCTCAAGATCGCCGAGATCAACACCGGCATCGTCGTCACGCCCACCGCGCAGCTGGCGATGTGGCTCGGCGCGCTCGGCAACGACAACGCCCAGGGCGAGTACTACCTGACCGACGTGGTCGAGCAGGCCATCGAGGCCGGTTTCGAGGTGGTCACCACCCAGCCCGACGAGGAATGGGAAACGCTCGGCGTGAACAGCAAGGCGCAGCTCGCCGAGCTCGAGCGGATCCACCAGCGCAACCAGGCCGAGGCCCTGCTGGTCGGCGGCGTGACGCTGGCCGATCCGGCGCGCATCGACATCCGCGGCTCGCTCGCCTGCGGCCGCGACGTCTCGATCGACGTGAACTGCGTGTTCGAGGGCGAGGTGGTGCTGGCCGACGGCGTGACGATCGGCGCGAACTGCGTGATCCGCAACGCCCGCGTGGGCGAAGGCGCGCGCATCGACGCGTTCTCGCACCTGGACGGCGCCCAGGTCGGCGCGCAGGCCGTGGTGGGCCCCTATGCGCGGCTGCGCCCCGGCGCCTCGCTCGGCGACGAAGCCCATGTGGGCAACTTCGTCGAGGTCAAGAACGCGGTGCTCGGCCACGGCTCGAAGGCCAACCATCTCACCTATATCGGCGACGCCGACATCGGCGCGCGCGTGAACATCGGCGCCGGCACCATCACCTGCAACTACGACGGCGCGAACAAGTTCCGCACCGTGATCGAGGACGACGTGTTCGTCGGCTCCGATACGCAGCTGGTCGCGCCGGTGCGGGTGGGCAAGGGCGTGACGATCGCGGCCGGCACCACCGTCTGGAAGGACGTGGCCGACGGCCAGCTGGTGCTCAACGACAAGACGCAGACGGAGAAATCCGGCTACGTGCGCCCGACCAAGAAGAAGGGCTGAGGAAGCGGGCCGTTGCAGCGGCTGCAGCGGCCCCGACGGGTTAGAACAGTTTCGAAGGCGCACACGGGTTGCGCCTTCCTCATTTCGGAGGATCGATCGCCATGTGCGGCATTGTCGGCGCAGTTGCGCAACGTAACATCGTTCCGGTGCTGATCGAAGGTCTGCGCCGGCTGGAATACCGCGGTTACGACTCGTGCGGCGTGGCCGTGCTCGAGAACGGCGCGCCCAAGCGCGCGCGCAGCGTGGCCCGCGTGGCCGACCTCGACGCCCAGGTGCGCGAGACGCAGCTCGAGGGCGTGACCGGCATCTCGCATACGCGCTGGGCCACGCACGGCGCGCCGGTCACCCACAACGCGCATCCGATCTTCTCGTCGGACGCGGTGGCCCTGGTGCACAACGGCATCATCGAGAACTACGAGGCGCTGCGCGAAGGGCTGCGCGCCAAGGGTTACGAGTTCGTCTCGCAGACCGATACCGAGGTGATCGCCCACCTGGTGCACAGCCTCTATCGCGGCGACCTGTTCGCCGCGGTGCGCGAGGCCGTCGCGCAACTGCACGGCGCCTACGCGATCGCGGTGATCCACAAGGACCAGCCGAACACGGTGGTAGGCGCGCGCCAGGGTTCGCCGCTGGTGGTGGGCTTCGGCGAGGGCGAGAACTTCCTCGCCTCCGACGCGCTCGCGCTGGCCGGCAGCACCGACCGCTACACCTTCCTCGAGGAAGGCGACGTCTGCGAGCTGTCGCTGGACGGCGTGAAGATCGTCGACCGCAACGGCGCGCGCGCCGAGCGCGAGATCCGCGTGGTGAGCGCCTATGGCGGCGCGGTCGAGCTGGGCCCGTATCGCCACTTCATGCAGAAGGAAATCTTCGAGCAGCCGCGCGCGATCGGCGACACCATCCCGCCGGTGGAGGCCTTCGAGCCCTCGCTGTTCGGCGACGATGCCGCGGCCACCTTCAAGGAGATCGACAGCCTGCTGATCCTCGCCTGCGGCACGAGCTACTACTCGGGCATGACGGCGAAGTACTGGCTCGAATCGATCGCGAAGATCCCCACCCAGGTGGAGATCGCCAGCGAGTACCGCTACCGCGACTCGGTGCCGAACCCGCGCGCGCTGGTGGTGGTGATCTCGCAATCGGGCGAGACCGCCGACACGCTGGCCGCGCTCAAGCACGCGCAGACGCTGGGCCACCAGCACACGCTGGCGGTGTGCAACGTCGCCACCAGCGCGATGGTGCGCCAGACCGCGCTGCAGTTCCTGACGCGCGCCGGCACCGAGATCGGGGTGGCGTCGACCAAGGCCTTCACCACGCAGCTGGTGGCGCTGTTCCTGCTGGCCGCGACGCTGGGCAAGGTGCGCGGGCATGTGGATGCGACGCGCGAGGCCGACTACATCCGCCAACTGCGGCACCTGCCGGCGGCGCTGAACAGCGTGCTGGCGCTGGAGCCGCAGATCATCGCGTGGTCGGAGGAGTTCTCGCGCAAGGAGAATGCGCTGTTCCTCGGGCGCGGGCTGCATTACCCGATCGCGCTGGAAGGCGCGCTGAAGCTGAAGGAGATTTCGTATATCCACGCGGAAGCGTATCCGGCCGGGGAGTTGAAGCACGGGCCGCTGGCGCTGGTGACGGAGGCGATGCCGGTGGTGACGGTGGCGCCGAATGACACGCTGCTGGAGAAGCTGAAGTCGAACATGCAGGAAGTGCGGGCGCGAGGGGGCGAGCTTTATGTGTTCGCCGATGCGGATACGCATATCGTCAACGACGACGGGCTGCATGTGATCCGGATGCCGGAGCATTACGGGCCCTTGTCGCCGATCTTGCATGTGGTGCCGCTGCAGTTGCTGGCTTATCACACGGCCTGTGCGCGGGGAACGGATGTGGATAAGCCGCGGAATCTGGCGAAGTCGGTGACGGTGGAGTGAGGGGGTAATCAGGGCTTGGTTGCCGTGGCAATTCGGATCAGAAGTCGTTACACGCTTCCAAGCGGTTGATTTCTCGGCGTAAGCACTTCTAATCCGAAAACCTGAAAGCGCCTGCGTTGGGGTCGGCCAGCTATGCCGTGCTTCGCACAAAAGCCAGCAGCAGGCTGTAGTCACGATTATCGGCCGCGCGCAGCGCCGTCAGGTAACGCGCGCGGACCTCATCGGCCTTGACTAGCGAGCCACCGTTGCCCCAAGTAAATGCCGGCTGCTTCATGCTGCCCAGCAGTCCGTCAGCCATGAGCCGGGAGTGGCGGCCGTTGCCGTTCGCAAAGGGATGAATCCACACCAGCTTGTGATGGAATCGTGCCGCGATTTCGTCCGGTGGGTACACCTCAAACTCAATCCAAGTTTTCGCGTCCTCAAAAAGGTTGCGGCATTGAACGGCGACCTGCGTCCAGTCACACCCGATATTCTTGTCGGATTGTCGAAACGTCCCGGCCCACTTCCATGTCTCGCCGAACATCTTCTCGTGCAAGTCGCGGCAGAATCCTTCGCTGAGAACGTCCTTGTTCCTCGCTCGGCGAAGCCATTTGACGGCCGCAAGGATGTTCGTCTGTTCCCAGTCGTTCAGGTCTGCCTTTGTCTCGAGATGGGTGGGAATCAGACCGGCGAGTTCATCCGGGTCGAGCGGTGTCTGCCCGTCCTGCACATCGAGGTCTAACGCCATAGCTCGGACCATCGGCCGCGAAGAAGCTCGGCCTTGCGCTGCTCAACCTGCTTGCGCAGCCGCTCGGCGCCCGGACGTTGGTCTTCCAGGCTCATCGTGTGCGCGACCCCATTCACCTCCTGCATGGCGATGGCGCGCGCTTGGTCATCGACCATCTGCGTCAGCGGCTTGCGTGGAACGAGCGCGTACACCAGGTCGCAATCCAGACCCTCCGCGAGCTTGCGCAACTGCCCGAGCGTGATGCGCTCATCCGCTTCGGCTTTTTCGGATTTGTGCAAAGTGGGCGCCGAGATGCCCAGGCGACTGGCCTGCTGACGTCCGGTCAGGCCCAGGGCCTCACGGATAAGCTTGAGCCAGCCCGTCGGTGGCGCACGACGCTTCGATAGTTCCGCGTATGCCTCGACCGTGCGCTGCACCTGCTCAAGTCGAAGCTCATTCATCCGGGAGTTCATTACGGTAGCCTATAAGCTAACAAGTGATGACTGAACGGTAGCCTATAGTGCAGCAAAAAACAATATTTTGATAGCCCAAAGGCTAGCAGATTAATGTTGATTGTTAGCCTATAGGCTAACGAAAGTGCATTCACGCTGAGCATGGGGATGGGCCAGCCGTTCTTTTGCCCGCCACATTTGCTCACCTATGCGCGTTCGCGAGCGCCGGTGCAAGGCGGGGACGATAGCGAGGAAATCAAGCGACGCGCCCTGGAGCAGCAGCAACAGTTCGATGACATGGTGCGGCGGGAACATGGGCAGTGAGCCCCGAGATAGCGCAAAGAGTACGCGTCATCATGTTCAATTTACTGTCGGCGCTTTCCCTGGGACCATGAAGCTGCACCCTCGTAGTCGAGGCCCCGTCCTTTAAGACAAACCGAGTCGAAAAATTCACAGCTCCATGCGAATTCGAGAAAATCAGATCAGAACGATCTCATGAAGAAATTTTTCATTTGCGTGACGTTGCTCGTTCCCTTCGGCTCACACGCCAGCCCCGCCTGTGAAGGGCAGACAACTTCCGATCTCGCGAGCTGCGCCCAAGCAGATTTCGGCCGCAAAGATCGGGAGTTGAATCGTGGCTACAACGATCTACTGAAAAAACTGCCTCTCCCTCAAAAACAAAAATTCATCGATACACAGAGAGCGTGGATCAAATACAAGGAAAATTACTGCCAACAAGCTTTCAGCGCGACCGCCCCAGGAGCCGAAGCATCGATCGACAAATGGTCGTGCCTTGCCTCAACCACGGCATCTCGAATCGACGAAATTCACTACCTCGATTCATCCACCGGGATGGATGCGTTCAGGCGCTCCCTGGCAGTGATGGCCAATCTTTACGAGGGCGGCGATACGACCAAGGTCATCTCCAAGCTGCGCAGAGACACATCCGACGGAAACAACCCCGATTGGGTCAGCTATGTCGATTTGGACTGCAGCATGACCGCCGCCAAGCTGGAGGAGGCTCACGACGTATGTGTCGCTCGACTGAATTTCTATAAGAATTGGTAACCTGAATTTCCAGGTTCCTGAACAAAGGGCGACCCGCTTGGATCGATCGAGCAGCCACCATGAAAAAGCGAAAGATATTCCACCTCGTAGCCGCCTTCGCCTTCATCCTCGTCACGACCGACATACTTGGCGCTCCCCTTCCGGCTACCCTCGCCGGCAAGTGGCAAGTCAAGGAAGTTCATCTCAATACGGAATCGGGCCGCACCACCGAATACGCATGGAACGATCCGCGTCTGAACGGGCGGATCTTCGAATTCACGCCTGATGAGGTGTCGGACGACGCCGACGATTTCCCGGATCATTGCGCGAAACCTGCCGTGCACGACATCGATGCATCGCTGCGAGATCTCATGCTCCGCAGCTTAGGTGGGTACGCATATCCAGCACCTGCCGATGTCGATCCCGTTCGCGACTACAAGCTGGAGAGTGCCGAAGGAATGCATATCCGAGCATTCACGCTCATGTGCACGACAGGCCGGTGGCAAGGCGACCTCGGCCGCTCGGACAACACGGGCAACTCGGCCGACAACAAGAACAAGGGCATCCCTGGCGCCTGGATCGCTCTCGCCGATGACCAGAAAATGTATCTGCGTTGGCGTGACGAAGTCATGTTGGTGCTTATGAAAATTCCGAGCAACGCGCCCATCCAAGCGTCGTTCCCTTGCCTCAAGGCATCGACCTCGACGGAACACGCGATTTGCGGTTCTTATCAACTGGCCGCCTTTGATCAAAGCATCGCAGAATCCTATAGACGCGCCGTAACCCAAGCCAAGGCATCAGGTTCACCGATGGCCTCCCTCATCCAGGATCAGCGCCTCTGGGTCAAGGATCGCGATGCATGTGGCTCGAATGCTGCATGCATTCTTGGGTCGATGCGAAGGCGCCTCGCGGCCCTGGCAGCAGGTTCGAATGGAAGTTAAAAATTTTCACTGATCAATCGAAGACGCCATGAATAAAATCATCTGCCTGTTGCTTCTCCTCGCCCCTTTGAGCGCACTCGCCGAAACCTGCACCGGCAACGGAACCGTCTACGACGATCTAACCTGCACGAATCGTACCCTGGCCGACGCGAAGAAAAACCTCAACGCGATCTATCAGAAGATATACGCCTCCACGCAATACAAGGCCGAGTTCGAGCAATCGCAGAAAGCCTGGCTCAACTACCGAGACAAGCAATGCAATGGCTATCTCGCGGCGGAGGCCTCGCAATCCCAGGGGGAAGGTCCCGCCCTGATCGTCAGGGATTGTCTTGCCGAACTCACCAGGCAAAGAGTGGATTACCTGAAGACGCTTCTGGAAAAATAACGGACCGACGCTGAAGGCAGCCTGCCTGTCATTTCCGCCGCACGGACATCACCAACCATCGCATCCGCGTCGAAACCTTCACCATCTTGGTGCTATTTCCGCAAACCGCTAGGCACTCAATCCCTCGCAACCACCTTCGCACCAACCAACCCTGCAAACAAAGCGCGTAAGCGTGTACTGTTCTACCAGGCGACAACAGACACAAACGCGAAACCGTAAGCGGGCAAGCTGGCTTGTCCTGCACGGGACCTGATTCGCCGGCCATCGAAGCACGCGTAACGCAGTCCCACGTGCTCCGTGCCCCCAAGCTCTCACGCTCGCTCAGCCGAGCACCGTCGCCCCGTTCCACCCGCACCACCACCAACCCCGCGCCGAGCCCCGCTCGGCCCGGCCCCTGCTCCAAATCTTTCTCAGAGTGAGGATTACCATGCCGTTCGTCACCACCAAAGATCAGGTCGAGATTTTCTACAAAGACTGGGGCCCCAAGGACGCGCAACCCATCGTCTTCCATCATGGCTGGCCCCTGTCCTCGGACGACTGGGACGCGCAGTTGCTGTTCTTCGTGCAGAAGGGCTATCGCGTGATCGCCCACGATCGTCGCGGGCATGGCCGCTCGTCGCAGGTATCGGACGGACACGACATGGACCATTACGCGGCCGACGCCTTCGCCGTGGTCGAGGCGCTCGACCTGAAGAACGCCGTCCACATCGGCCACTCGACCGGCGGCGGTGAAGTCGCCCGCTATGTCGCCAAGCATGGCGAGCCGGCCGGCCGCGTCGCGAAGGCGGTGCTGGTCAGCGCGGTGCCCCCGCTCATGCTGAAGACCGATGCCAACCCCGAAGGCCTGCCCCTCGAGGTGTTCGACGGCTTCCGCAAGGCGCTGGCCGACAACCGCGCGCAGTTCTTCCTCGACGTGCCGAGCGGCCCGTTCTATGGCTTCAACCGCCCGGGCGCGACGATTCATCAGGGCGTGATCCAGAACTGGTGGCGCCAGGGCATGATCGGCAGCGCGAAGGCGCATTACGAGGGCATCAAGGCCTTCTCGGAAACCGACCAGACCGAGGACCTGAAGGCGATTTCCGTGCCGACCCTGGTGCTGCACGGCGAGGACGACCAGATCGTGCCGATCGCCGACGCCGCGCTGAAGTCCATCAAGCTGCTGAAGAACGGCACGCTGAAGACCTACCCCGGCTTCTCGCACGGCATGCTGACGGTCAATGCCGACGTGCTCAACGCCGACCTGCTCGCCTTCATCCAGTCGTGATGCGGTAATGGAAAAGCGAGTCCGCGAACGCGTGACTCGCTTTTCTCGATACGGACTGATTATCCGGAGCCTGGCCCGATCGCATCAATCAGGCAGGCTCGCCGCCACGCTCCGCTTCCGCGCAGACAAACTCCATCTCGACCAGCGGAAACCTGACATCCCCCGGCAACAGGAAGTCGAGCCGCTCGCGCGCCTGGAAACCGTATTTCGTGTAGAAGTGCTGCCCCGTCAGCGTCGCCGTCAATTGCAGCCGCGTGAAGCCGCGCTCCCGCGCCGCCGCTTCGCTCGTCTTCATCAGCAGCGTGGCGATGCCCAGTCGGGCGAATTGCGGATGCACATAAAACGCTCGAATATGCGCCGCCTCGTTGGCCGGATCGAGGCAACCCGCTTCCCGATTCGCGACCGCCTCGCCGCCGAAGGCCTTGCGCCGAAAACTCCAGCCGCCGCAACCGGCAATCACGCCATCCGACTCGACCACGAAATAGGTCCGATCCTCGATCAGTTTCCGGTCCACGCCGAACAGCGCGCCGATCGAGAGCCTGCGCTGCTCGTCGGAATACTCGCGCATCATCAGCTCGGTGACGGAATACTCGATCAGCGCCTCGATCGAGGGAATATCCGAGAGTTCGGCATGGCGTGTTTGAAGCTGATTCATCGCGTCTCCTTCGATATAGCCGGGACTGAAAGTGCCACCGTCGATCTTGCTCCCTTTCGGCGCGCTCCGGCTCACCCCACCCGAAACCCCGCCTCCCCCGCCGCCGCCAGGCTCGCCTCGAACCTGCCGCCGTCCCCGCCCAACGCCACCGTCGCCCGCCTGGCACTCGCCAGCAAGGCCCTCACCGCCTCGGCCAGAATCGGCGGCAGATCAAAGCGCCCCTTCGGCCCCGACATCGTCAGCGCCCCCACCAGCTCGCCGCTGGCCCCGAACACCGGCGCCGACACCGAAGCCGTTTCCGGATCCCGCTCGCCGCGCGACACCGCCCAAAGCTGTTCGCACACCCCGGCCAGCTTCGGCTGGTGCTCCGTGAAGGCTCGCAGCACCTTCCCCGACGCGCCCTTGTCGATCGGAAACTCCTCGCCCACACGCACCGCCACGCGCACCGAACGCGCCGGCTCGACGCGATACAGCACCAGGCGCTTGTCGTCCTGCCGCACGTAGAACGACGCCGTCTCGGCCAAGTCCTGGCTCAGGTGCTGCAGGATCGGCTCGATCACCGGCCCGACCGCGAACGAGCGCTGGTACAGCGCCGCCAGCCGCAAGGGCGCCGGCCCGATCGCGTACTGCCCGTCGGGCAGCCGGCGAATGAAGCCGCCGTGCTCCAGCGCCGCCAGCAGCCGCAGGATCGTGCTCTTGTACAGCGCCGTGCGGCGCGACAGCTCGGCCAGCGTCAGGCGATCGTCGCCCGGGCCGAACGCCTCGAAAATCGCGAACGCGCGATCGAGCACGGCCACGCCGCTCGAATTCGCGTCCACCGCCTCCTGCGCGGAACCTGCTTCGTCTTCCATCACCCGCCCGATCCTTTCGAGATTGATACGTCGCACACTCTATCGTTCTGCCTGATAGAACACAAGATCCAGGATTTTCGCGAAATTGCGGGTTAACACGGCTTAAAACAGTACGCTCACGCTTCTATAGTTCCATCTGACAGAACATTGATCTATCAGATAGAACGCAATAAAGGAGCCGCACCATGACGACATCGTCCCCAAA
Source organism: Burkholderia sp. Cy-637 (assembly GCF_011753175.1). Taxonomy (NCBI): domain Bacteria; kingdom Pseudomonadati; phylum Pseudomonadota; class Betaproteobacteria; order Burkholderiales; family Burkholderiaceae; genus Burkholderia; species Burkholderia sp. Cy-637. The sequence continues at coordinate 11,775 of NZ_VWWC01000014.1, forward strand.
CCGCGTGCTGGTCAGCGAGGTCGGCCCTCGCGACGGCCTGCAGAGCATCAAGCGCGTCATGCCGACCGAGGCCAAGCTGCGCTGGATTTCCGCGCTGGCCGCAGCCGGCCTCAAGGAGATCGAGGTGGGCTCCTTCGTGCCGTCGCGCCTGCTGCCGCAGATGGCCGACATCCAGGAGGTGGTCGCGCATGCGCTGTCGATCCCGGGCCTGCACGTGGCCGTGCTGGCGCCCAACCTGCGCGGCTCGCAGCACGCCTTCGAGGCGGGCGTGCACAAGATCACGCTGCCGGTCTCGGTGACCGACGAGCACGCGATGGCGAACATCCGCAAGACCACCGCGCAGTTGATCGACGAGGTCCGCCAGATCGTCGCCCTGCGCGACGCGAGCTTTCCCGGCATCACGATCGAGGCGGGCGTCTCGGTCGCCTTCGGCTGCACGCTCGCGGGCACGGTCAGCGACGACCAGACCTTGCGCATGTGCCTGGCGATGGCCGAGGCAGGCGTCGACGAGATCGGCCTGTCCGACACCAGCGGCTACGCGAATCCCGCCCAGGTCCGCCGCCTGTTCAAGCGCCTCCAGGCGGAAGTCGGCAGCAAGGCCGGCGGTGCCCATTTCCACAACACGCGCGGCCAGGGCCTGGCCAACGTGGTGGCCGCGCTCGACGCGGGCGTGACCACCATCGACGCGAGCCAGGCGGGCCTGGGCGGCTGCCCTTACGCGCCCGGCGCCACCGGCAACATCGTCACCGAGGATCTGGTGTTCCTGCTGGAAGCGATGGGCTACGACACCGGCATCGACGTCGATGCGCTGGTGGCGGCCCGCGCGATCCTCGCCGAGGCGCTGCCCGGCGAGGCGCTCTACGGCCACCTGCCCGACGCGGGCCTGCCCAAGGGCTTCGCCTATGCCGACGGCCGCGCCCCGAGCGCGCCGCAACCCGAAGCCTGCCTGCTGGGAGTGCCGCAATGAGCCAGCAGCCCGAGCGATCGCTGCCCTACGAGGGCCTGCGCGTGGTCGAGATGACCCACATGGTGATGGGCCCGACCTGCGGCATGGTGCTGGGCGACCTCGGCGCCGAAGTCGTCAAGATCGAGCCGATCGCCGGCGACAGCACGCGCACGCTGCGCGGCTCCGGCGCCGGCTTCTTCGGCACCTTCAACCGCAACAAGAAAAGCCTCGCGGTGGACGTGAAGGACGCCCGCGGCCAGGAAATCGTGCATCGATTGCTTGGCAGTGCAGATGTGTTCAGCGAGAACTTCAAGAGCGGCACCATGGAGAAACTGGGGCTGGGCTACGCCCATCTCTCGAAGCTCAACCCGCGCCTGGTCTACGTCTCGCACAAGGGTTTCCTGCCCGGCCCCTACGAACATCGCACCGCGCTCGACGAGGTGGTGCAGATGATGGGCGGCCTGGCCTACATGACGGGCCCCGACGGGCGCCCGCTGCGCGCCGGCACCAGCGTCAACGACATCATGGGCGGCATGTTCGGCGCGATCGGCGCGATGGCGGCGCTGGCGCAGCGCGAACGAACCGGCCGCGGCCAGGAGGTGCAGAGCGCGCTGTTCGAGAACAACGTGTTCCTGGTGGCCCAGCACATGATGCAGTTCGCCGTGACGGGCAAGACCGCGGCGCCGATGCCGAACCGCATCTCGGCCTGGGCCGTCTACGACGTGTTTACCGTCAAGGACGGCGAGCAGATCTTCCTCGCGGTGGTATCGGACACGCAATGGCAACTGTTCTGCGACGCGTTCGGCTTCGCCGACCTGAAGGCCGACGCGCGCATCGCCACCAACAACCAGCGCGTGCAGGCGCGCGACTGGCTGCTGCCGCGCCTGCGCAGCCACATGGAAGCGCTCGAGGCGGCCGAGATCAGCGCGATCTTCGAGCGCATCGGCCTGCCCTATGCGCCGATCACCCGGCCGCACGAGCTGTTCGACGATCCGCACCTGCTCGCCACCGGCGGCCTGGCCGAGGTCACGCTGCCGGCCGATGCCAGCGGCGCCGGAAAGCCGGTCGCCACGCGCACGGCCCTGCTGCCGCTGACGCTGGACGGCGAGCGCCTGCGCCTGCGCGCGGCGCCGCCGGCGCTGGGCCAGCACACGCAGGCGCTGCTGCAACAGATCGGCTACCGCCCGGAGGAGATCCGGCAACTGAACCAGGCCGGCGTAGTGCGCTGCACCGAGCCACACGCCGGCGACGCGCCAGCTGCTTCGGATAACGAACTGGCCAGCGCCTGACAGCGATACGCATCACACGAGAAAGCGGCCGAAGCGCGATCGCATGCGCGCTTCCGGCCGTCCAAACGATACTGGAGACGCCATGGTTTCGATCTCGCGGGACATGACACGCGCCCTCACCCCGGCGAACGCCTCGCTCGAGCAGCAGGCGGTGAGGAAGGCGGCGTGGCGGTTCATTCCGCTGCTCTCGCTCGCCTATTTCTTCAACTACCTCGATCGCACCGGGGTCGGCTTCGCGGCGCTGACCATGAACCGCGACCTGGGCCTCACGGCCACGCAGTTCGGCTGGGGCGCGGGCATCATGTTCGCCGGCTATTGCGTGTGCGAGGTGCCGAGCAACCTCGCGCTCTACCGCTTCGGCGCGCGGCGCTGGCTGGCCCGCATCATGATCAGTTGGGGCTTCTTCGCGGCGGCCACCGCACTGGCCACCGGGCCCAACAGCTTCTACCTGATCCGGCTGCTGCTCGGCATCGGCGAGGCGGGTTTCTTCCCCGGCGTGGTGTTCTTCCTCGCGGTCTGGTTCCCGGCGCACTACCGCACCCGCGTGCTGGCCTGGTTCACGGTGTCCACGCCGCTGTCCTCGCTGGTGGGCGGCCCGCTCTCCACCTGGCTGCTGCAGATGGACGGCAGGCTCGGCATCGCGGGCTGGAAGTGGATGTTCATCGTGGAAGGCCTGCCGGCCTGCCTGCTCGGCTTCCTGGTGCTGCGGCTGCTGGCCGACAAGCCGGCCGACGCGAGCTGGCTCTCGCCCGACGAGCGGCAGGCGCTGCAGGCCGCCTTCGATCGCGACCAGGGCGCGAGCGGCAAGCGCAAGGACTTCCGCGCCGCGCTGCGCGACCCGCGCATGTACGTGCTCGCGTTGATCTCGTTCGGCTTCACGATGGGCTCCTACGGCATCGGCATCTGGCTGCCGCAGATGCTCAAGGCGCATGGCATGAGCCTGGCCGCGACCGGCTGGATCTCGGCGATCCCCTACTTCTTCGCCACCATCGCCCTGCTCGCGTGGGCCCGGCATGTGGACCGGCGCGGCGGCCACATCACCCATCTCGCGGTGGGGCTGCTGATCGGCGCGATCGCGCTGGGCGTATCCACCTGCTTCCAGCACCTGCTGCCGGCGATGACGGGCATCACGCTGGCCCTGATCGGCACCATCGCCGGGCGCACCATCTTCTACACGCTGCCGGCGCGCTTCCTGTCGGGCCAGGCGGCCGCAGGCGGCTTCGCGCTGATCAACTCGATCGGCGCGCTGGGCGGCTTCGCCGGCCCCTACCTGGTCGGTTATCTGAAGGACGGCTTCGGCACCTTCTCGTCCGGCATGATCGGCCTGGCCATCGTGCTCGGCATCACGACCCTGCTGACGCTGTCGCTCCACGCCTTCCACCGCGAATCCTGAGATCGTGACCATGAGCCATCCCTCTCGTTTTTCCGCGCGCCGCCGTCGCCTGCTGGGCGCGGCCGCCGCCTCCACCCTGCTGCCCGCGCTCGCGTCGCGGCCGGGTTTCGCCAAGGAGAACCCGCCCCCGATGAATCCCTCCAGCAACTACCTCCCGGTGCGGGCCGACTGGCTGGCCTCGGGCACCGAGGCGGCGCTCGAACCCGGGCTGCCGATCATCGACGCGCATCATCACTTCTACGAGCGCCCCGGCTGGACCTACCTGCTCGACGAATACCTGGCCGATGCGCGATCGGGGCACGACATCACGGCTTCCGTCTACATGCAGGCGCTCACGCGCTATCGCCGATCGGGCCCGGAAGCGCTGCGCCCGGTCGGCGAGATCGAATACGTGGCGGGCGTGACCGCGCCGCTGCAGCACGGCAAGCCGCAGGTGGCCAAGGGCATGGTCGGCTACGCGGACCTGCGGCAGGGAGCGGCCGTGCGCGAGGTGCTGGAGGCGGAGCTGGCCGCCGGCGACGGCCGCCTGCGCGGCATCCGCCACCTGGTGACCTGGGATGCCGATACCACGCTGGCCAATCCGCTGACCGGCGCGCCGCGCGGCTTGCTGCTCGATCGCCGTTACCAGGAAGGCATCGCGCAACTCGCGCCGCTGGGGCTGTCCTACGATGCCTGGCTGTTCTTTCCGCAACTGCCGGAACTGTTCGAGCTGGCCAAGGCGCATCCGGACCTGCCGATCATCATCAACCATTGCGGCGGCGTGGTGCGGATCGCCAGCTACGCCGCGCATCGACAGGACGTGTTCGAGCAGTGGTCGCGCTCGATGCGCGAGCTGGCGCGCCTGCCGAACGTGCACGTGAAGGTGGGCGGCCTGGGCATGCGCATCAACGGCTTCGACTTCGAGAAGGGGGAGCGCCCGCCCTCGTCGATCGAGCTGGCCGCGGCCTGGAAGCCCTGGATGCTCGCCTGCATCGAGATGTTCGGCGCCGAGCGCTGCATGTTCGAGAGCAACTTCCCGGTCGACAAGGGCTCCTATCCGTTCAGCAACGGCTGGAACGCCTTCAAGCGGCTGACCGCGGATGCCGGCGCCGACGAGCGCGCGGCGCTGTTCCGCGGCACCGCGGAGAAGGTCTATCGCCTGGGCTGAGCCGCTTCGTGGCTCCATGATTCCGGCACCGCGTGGCGCTCAACAAGCGCCACGCGCGCTCCTATACTGGCCGGCAATCCCTTCATGCCGAACCCAGGAGCCCTTGCCGTGAAAGACACGCTCGTCGTCCGTTACGTCACCCCCGCCGATTTCAACGCCTGGCTGCCGCTCTGGAACGGCTACAACGAGTTCTACGGCCGCGTGGGCGAGACGGCGCTGCCCAGGGACATCACCGAGCTGACCTGGCGCCGCTTCTTCGACGGCTACGAGCCGATGCACGCGATGGTGGCGGAATCGGCGGGCGAGATCGTCGGGCTGGTCCACTTTCTCTATCACCGCCACACCACGCTGGCCGGCCCGATCTGCTACCTGCAGGATCTCTACACGCTGGCCTCGGCGCGCGGCAAGGGCGTCGGGCGCGCGCTGATCGAGGCCGTCTATCGCGAGGCGAGGCAGGACGGCGCCGAACGCGTCTACTGGCAGACGCACGAAACCAACCAGACGGCGATGAAGCTTTACGACCAGCTCGCCAGCAAGTCGGGCTTCCTGGTGTATCGCCACGCGCTCTGAGCGCGCGCGAGCGAACGCGCCGCAATCCACCGGCGCGCGCTCGATGCGGGGCGGGCCGCGCCTGGCGCGCCGCCCGCCCCGCCCGGCTCACGCGTTGTTGGCGCTGCCGGCGCTGCTGCCGCTCGCCCGGGCCTTGCGCATCAAGGTCATCACGAACGGCAGGCACAGCGCCGTCACCAGTGCGCCGCCCACGGCGTTGTTGGCCATCGACGCATGGAAGTCGCTGTAGCCGTCCGCCGCGATCGCCGCGCCGGCCGCCGCCGAGGTGCCGATCGCCGAGCCGAACAGCGACATCCGCGAGATGGTCTTCTCGGCGGCGTCGCCCCATTCGGAGCCGGTCGGCCAGTGCAGTTCGTCGTGGCCGATCTGCAACTGCGCGGCGCCGCTCCAGCCGAGCTTGCCCACCGCCTGCTCGAACACGCTGCCGGCGATCTTGTCGAAGAACTCGCCGCCGGTATTCGCGCCGACATAGGCGAACAACTGCAGCGGCGCCTCCTTGGCGAGCTGCAGCGAAGCTTCGTCGGCCTCGGTCTTGTTGCTGATCTGCGAGATTTCGTGGAGCCTGTCGGCGAAGCCCGCGCCCGACATGCCGCGCGCGCCCTGCCCCCAGTTCACGAAGAACTGGTTGAAACCGTAAGGCACGGTGTTCGCCAACTGTGCCAGCAAGGGATTGCCCTCGCCGTCGGGGGTGCTCTTGTAGGGCTTCACGGTGTTCACGGTGTCGCGCAATCCGGCATAGACGAAGGTACGCGCGAGCGCGGGCAACTGGTCGCGCAACTGGCCGGTTTCCTTCGCGCTGAGCGCGCTGCTGATCAGCCCGGCGATCTGCAGGCCGTTGCCGATATCGGCAATGTTGGAATTGGTGCCGCGTGCGCGGCGCGAAGCCATCGCCAGCAGGTTGCCCAGGCCCATCAACGCGATCAACGCGCCGGCCGCCGCCTCCTGCGCCTTCTCGGTGCCGGGCGCGTTGTTCTGCGCCGCCCGCACCAGGCCGCTCACCACCTCGCGGATCGCCGTGGTCAGGCCGACCGCCACCGCCTCGTGGCCGGCGACATGCCCGATATTGGAAGCCCAGCCCTTCAGGTTGGCCACCAGTTGCGCGTTGCCGCCCAGCTCCGAACTGCTCGAGCTTTCCGTGCTGGCGCTCGACGGCGAGGCTTCGGCTTCATTGGTGGTGGCGTTGCGGGTCCGCAGCGGGATATCGCCTTCGCGCTCGGGCACGTCCTCGGTCTCGATCTGCAGCGAGGGGCGCTGGCTGGACGACAGGCGCGTGCGCGGCGGCGGCAGCCGGCCCGAGGCGCCGCTCGCCGACGACGCCGGGCGGCGCAGTGAGGAGTCGCTACTGTCGGGCAGCGGCGGCACGTGCAGGCTCGCGTTCGAGCCATTGCCCTGCAGCGGCAGGTGCAGGCTCTCGCTCGACACACTGCTGCGCAGCGAGGAATCGCTGCTGTCGGGCAGCGGCGGCACGTGCAGGCTCGTGTTCGAACCGTTGCCCTGCAGCGGCAGGTGCAGGCTCTCGCTCGACACGCTGCTGCGCAGCGAAGAATCGCTGCTGTCCGGCAACGGCGGTACATGCAGGCTCGCGGACGACGGCGAAGGCGGCTGCGCATGCGGCTGCAGTGCCGCCACCAGCGAGGCCATGAACTCGATCGCCTCGTCGGCGTTCCTCACCGCTTCGTTGAGTTGGGCCTCGGCCTGCGCCGGCGTGGCAGCCGGGGCCGACGGCGGGAGGTGCGGATCGTCGAGCGCCAGCGAGCTGATCGAGCTGGTGGGGCTCGACTCGCCCGAGCCGTTGATCTGTTCCTCCACCGCGTGCTGGACGTGCTGCGCCATCCTGGCCTGTAGCGGCGACAGGTTCGCCGGCGGCGATTCGACCATGCCGTTCCGCGCGGCCAGCGCGCTGTCGGAGGCGCTGCGCGCGAGCGACGACGCGCCCGTCTGCACCGGCGTGCCACCATTCAGCGAGCTCGGTCGCTGGCGGCGGCGCTGCATGGCCAGGGCCGGGTTGTTCTGCTGCTGCGTGGCCTGGGCCGGCTCGTTGATGACGGGCGTGGTGCCGTGCTGCGACGACGGCTCGGCAGTTGTCGGGGCCGGGCTGGTGCGCCCGCTGATCAGGGGAGACGGAGGCATGACGGAACTCGCTGACGCGTTGTAAGTGCCGTCACTATAGGAATTCGGCGCGGCCGTCACGGCGGCGACACGAAGTGCGTGACCGGGATGCGAACGCAGCGAGACAGGCTGGTCACGCCCGAGGCAACGGGGCGGGATCCCGGCGGGCCGCGCATCGGGCGGCCCCCGGGCCTGCCGCGGGGCGCTGCCCCTATCGCCCGGCCTCCACCACTTTCAGCCGGGCCGCGCCGGGCGGCGCGTCGCCGGCCGCCTGGTTGCGCGCGCTGCTCACCGACAGGTAGCGCATGCAGCACACGCGCAGGAACGAGGCGAAGTTGAGCGGCTCCTCGCCGCGCAGCGCCACCAGCTCGTCATGCAGCTTGGCGGCGAACTGGCTGGTGGTCATGTCCTCGCGATTGGCGATCTCCTGCAGCACGTCCCAGAACAGGTTCTCCAGGCGCACCGTGGTGACCACCCCGTGTATCCGGATCGCGCGCGTGCGCGATTCGTAGAGGATGGGATCCGCGTTGATGTAGACACTGCACATGCGAACAGTCTCCTTGAGAGGGGCCCGCGCCGCTCACAGCTCGCGCCGCTTGATGCGCCCGGCGATATGGTCGGCCTGGCGGATCGCCAGCGTGACGATGGTCAGGGTCGGATTCTCCGCCGCGCCGGTGGTGAACTGGCTGCCGTCCGAGATGAACAGGTTGGCGATGTCGTGGGTCTGCCCGAAACCGTTGCAGACCCCGTCTTCCGCGCGCGCGCTCATGCGGGCCGTGCCGAGATTATGCGTCGAAGGATAGGGCGGCACACGATAGACCGTCTTCGCGCCCGCCGCCTCGTAGACGGCGCTGCCCTGCCGGAAACCGTGCTCGCGCATCGCCTCGTCGTTGGGGTGGTCGTCAAAATGCACGTTCGCCACCGGCAGGCCGTATTGGTCCTTCACCGCGTGATTGAGCGTGATGCGGTTCGAGGCGCGCGGCATGTCCTCGCCGACGATCCACATGCCGGCCGTGTAGGGATAGGCATCCATGGCCTGGGTGAAATCGCTGCCCCAGGCGCCCGGGTTCAGGAAGGCGGCGTAGAAGGGCAGGCCCAGCGAGATGGTTTCCATGTGATAGCCGCCGGCGAAGCCGCGCCTGGTATCGAACCGCGCCTCGTCCTCGATGATGCCGGCCATGGTGGTGCCCTTGTACATCTCCACCTTCTTGTCGAACACCGCGTAGACCGAACCGGTGGTATGGCGCATGTAGTTGCGCCCCACCTGCCCCGAGGAATTGGCGAGCCCGTCCGGGTAGCGGCTCGAGGCCGAGGCCAGCAGCAGCCGCGGCGTCTCGATCGAGTTGCCGGCCACCGCCACCACGCGCGCCTTCTGGCGCTGCAGGCGGCCCTTGGCGTCGTAGTAGAGTACGGCGCTCGCCTTGCCGTGCACGTCGTGCTCGATGCGCGCCACGTGCGAGTTCGGCCGCAGCTCCATGTGGCCGGTGGCCTGCGCCTTCGGGATCTCGGTATAGAGCGTCGACCACTTCGCCCCGAAGCGGCAGCCCTGGAAGCAGAAGCCGCGCTGATAGCAGTGGCTGCGATCGTCGCGATTGGTGCTGTTGATCGCCATGTGGCCGGTATTGCACTCGCGATAGCCGAGCTTGCTCGCGCCGGCGTGCATCACCTTGAAGTTGTTGTTGCCGGGCAGGCCCGGCCAGCCATTGGTGCGCGTCACGCCCATCTTCTTCTCGGCGCGGTCGTAGTAGGGATCGAGTTCCTCGCGCGTGACCGGCCAGTCGAGCAGCGAGGCGCCCTCGATCGCACCGTAGTGGGTACGCGCCTTGAACTCGTGCGGCTGGATCCGCAGGCTCGCGCCGGCCCAGTGCGTGGTGGTGCCGCCCACCGTCTTGCAGATCCATGCCGGCAGCGTGGGAAAGTCGCGCGCCACGCGCCAGGAGCCCGAGGTGGTGCGCGGGTCGAGCCAGGACAGCAGGTGGAAGGCGTCCCATTCCTCGGTCTTGAAATCGGCCTGGGTGTTCAGCGAGCCGGCCTCCAGCACCACCACGTCGATACCCTGCTGCGCCAGTTCGTTGGCGAGCGTGCCGCCGCCCGCGCCGGAGCCAATGATCACCACCACGTTGCCGTCGTCATGCGAAAAGCGCTTGCCAGCTTGTTGCGTTGCCATGTCGGTTCTCCCAGGGGTCAGGCTGCCGGAACGGGACCGCTGTCCTGCGGCGCGGGATCGGGCAGCCAGCTCAGGTCGTCGAAGCCCTTGAACAGGTAACCCCCGTCGCCCTCGGCGGCGCCGTAGCCGAAGTGCCGATAGGCCAGGCCGTTGCTGTAGAGCGAGACCACCGCCGTGCTGCGCACCGTCTCGAAGAACGGCGTGCCGGCGAGCGCCGCGGTGTCCTTGGCCTGCGCGGCGCCGTCCTGTTTGGTCCAGTCGCCGTCGGCCGCCTTCGCGTCGAGTTGCCTGACGCCCTCGGCGAGTTGCCGGCGCGTGGCGGCATCCTTGCGCGCCTTGGCGTCGAGATCCTTCACCACCAGCGCGTAGACGGCATCGTCGAGCGACGGATGCGGGTAGATCTGCCGCGTCAGCGCCAGCAGCACCGCGCCCTGGTGCGCGTCCAGGCCCTGCAGCTCCAGGGCCCAGACCCGGCTCGGCGCCAGCGCCGCCAGCGACGAGGACAGCGCCAGCGTGCCGATCAGCACGCCGCTTCCCTTGAGCAGCTCGCGGCGCGTGAGCGCGATACGCCGCGGGCCTTCCGCTTCGGCCGGCCCCTGGCGGGCGATGCCGATGGTTTTGCCTTTCATGTGCGTCTCCTTGATTGCGGGCACGGTGTTGCTTGTCGTTGGTCTTGTTCTGATGCGGTGATGCGGGCCGGCTTGCCGATCAGCGGTAGTGGCCGTGTCGTTCCAGTACCTCGATCTTGTAGCCGTCCGGATCCTCGATGAAGAAGAAGCGGGCGATCAGTTCGCCCCGGCCGTCGCGGAACTCCTTGAGATCCTTCGGCTGCATGCCGAGCGAGATCAGCCGCGCGCGCTCGGCGGCCGCGTCGTCCACCACGAAGGCGACATGGCCGTAGCCGTCGCCATGCGTGTAGGCCGGCTCGCGGCCCTTGTTCCAGGTGAGCTCGAGTTCGGCTTCGGCCTCGGCATTGCGCAGGTAGACCAGCGAGAAATCGTCGAAGTCGAGCCGGTGCGAGGGCAGCAGCCCAAAGGCCGCCTCGTAGAACGCGAGCGAACGATCGAGCTCGCGCACGCGCACCATGGTGTGGATCAGCTTGGCCATGCGGTGCTCTCCTGGAGGCGCGATGCACATGCCGGGTAAGGCGCGGAAACGCGCCGGCTCGCGCGTGAAGCCGATGCCGCGGCCCATCGGCCGGCGATGATCGGGTGGCGTCTTGCCATGTCTGGCTCCTTGGCGTGAATGGAAGGGCGGGCCGTCACGCGCGCCTCACTTCGGCCCGAGCGTGGCGATGTAGGCGGCCAGGTCGTCGATGTCCCGGTCGGACAGGCCCTGCGCCATCGGCTGCATCATCTGGGCGGTGCCGCCGTTGCGCTGGCCGCTCTTGTAGGCGTGCAGGGCGGCGGCCACGTAGGCCGCGTTCTGGCCGCCGATCTTCGGGAAGGCGGGCGAGGTGGGCAGGCTGCCGTTCGCGCCGTGGCAGGCCACGCAGGCGCCGAATCGGGCCTGGCCCTGGGCGGGATTGCCTACCGCCTGCGCGCCGCCGGCCGCGCCCAGGCAGGCGAGCGCCAGCAGGGCCGGCGCGAGCCGTCGAGACGATGCACACGAAGTACCTGAAGCCGCGCTGCGACGAATTCGAATCATGCTTTGTCCTGTTCTCGTGGGGATGGGCCATGCATGAACGCCAGCGTAGCGAGCGCGGCCGCGGGGCTGGTAATACATGGCTAAATCCTGCCTAGGGGTTTCCCGCATGAACGTGTCGCACGCGCCGGACCTTGCTGCGCAGCAGCGAGGCTGCGTGTTTGCCCCGATGTCCGGCAGGGTAGTCTCCTTCTAAGATTCTGGATACAGAGTTCGGCATTCCGTAGACGAATAATCGAACCACCTCCCCAACCGTCGAGACAGTCCCCAGGAAGGCAGCGCGATGAAGATGCCGGAGTTTCTGTTTGGCCGATCCCCCCGCCACCAACACGAGGCCTCGTTCCTGCTCGGCGAAACCGGTTTTTCCTTCCCGCGGGCCGCGCGTCCCGCCGCCCCGCTCGATGACTGGATGCAAGGGACGCTGCCCGAAGCGGCCCGCGAGTTGCTCGCGCGGCACGGCATGCCGGTCGATGGCGAGACGCTGGACTGCCGGTGCCTCGATCGCGACGAATCGGGCGAGATCGAATCCGCGTGGCTGCTGCTACGCGCGGCCCCGGGCCTGTTGTCGATCGTGGTGCGCGACGCGCGCGCCTGCGAGCCGGCGCGCCTGCGCGAGGACATGGCGCGCGCGGTGGCCCGGGCGCAGCGCTATCGAGCCTCGGCCGCCATCGTGTTCGTGCAGGAAACACCGGCCGACGAGGCGCCGCGCCATCCCGATGCGCTGCGCCTCGCCTTCGGCAGCGACGCGACGCCTTCCGATCGCCTGCATGCGGGCACGCCCGAAGCCGGCCTTTCCACCTGGTTCGGCCGCCTCTCTCCCCGCCGCGCCAGGCAATAAGCCCCCTTCCGCCGATCCCCTTTCCTCCCTGCGGCGTCGCGCGGCAGGCGCGACGCATGGCCCGGCCATGCTGGTAAGCTACGGTATTCTGTATCCACCGATGCCGTGACCATGCCAGCCAAACTCGTGAAAATCCAGGCGCGTACCGACTACGTCGACGAGGTCTATCGCGTCCTGCTCGATGCGATCAGCGAAGGCTCGATCGCGCCGGGCACGCGCATCGTCCAGGAGGAGATCGCCGAGCAGCTGGCGGTGTCGCGCTCGCCGGTGCTGCAGGCGTTCCGGCTGCTCAAGAAGGACGGGCTGGTGGAGGATGCGCCGGGCCGCGGCCTGCAGGTCGCGCCGCTCGACGCCGAGCGCATCGGCCATCTCTACGAGCTGCGCGGCGCGCTCGACAGCCTGGCCGCGCGCCTGGCCGCGCGCAAGCAGGTCAAGCTCGACAAGTCGCTGATCGCCAACGGCCGCAAGCTCTCGAAGGGCAACGACATCAAGGCCATGATCGAGGCCGACATGGCCTTCCACAGCGCCATCTACGCGGCCTCGGGCAATCCGCTGATCGTCGACAACGCGCGCCTGCACTGGATGCTGCTGCGCCGCGTGATGGGCGCCGTGCACCAGGTGGTGGGCCAGCGCAAGACGGTATGGGACGAGCACGCCGCGATCGCCGAGGCGATCGCGGCCGGCGACGAGGAACTGGCCGCGCGGCTCAGCGTGCAGCACACCGAATTCGCGCGCGAGAACCTGGTGCGCCACATGAGCGAAGCGGTGGCCTGATCCCGCCCGCGCGGGTGCTGCAACGCAGCCCGCGCTTCAGCGCCTCGGCGAATTCACCAGGCTCGGCGGCACCAGCAGCACCAGCGCGCCGCCGACGATCAAACTGACCGACAACACCAGCACCCCCGCCCCCGCCGAGCCCGTCGCGTTCTTGATCACGCCGATCAGCGACGGGCTGACCACGCCCGAGATACTCCCCACCGAATTGGCCAGCGCCAGGCCCGCCGCGGCCGCGGCACCGCCCAGGAAGGCCGGCGGCAGCACCCAGAACTGCGAGATGGTGGTCATCACGCCCATCGTGCCGATCGTCAGGCCGATCATGGCCAGCACGGTGGAATGCGCGAACAGCACGCTGATCGCCAGCCCGATCGCGCCCGCCAGCCCCGGCACGATCAGGTGCCAGCGCCGCTCGCCATGACGGTCCGAGCTCTGGCTCACCACGATCATCGCCACCGCGCCGGCCGCGTAGGGCACCGCCGTGAGCAGCCCGACGTCGAGCGGATCCGACACGCCGCTGGCCTTGATCAGGGTCGGCAGCCAGAAGCTCACGCCGTACAGGCCCATGGTGTAGAAGAAGTAGATGCCGCTGACCAGCAGGATCTTGCGGTTCAGCAGGCCGTCCATCACCGAATGCAGCGCGCTCCTGGGCGCCTCCTCGCGCAGCTTGCGCTCGATCGCGGCCTTCTGGCCGTCGTCGAGCCAGCGCGCGTCCTGGATCCGGTCGTCGAGGAAGAAGAAGGCGATCACGCCGAGCACGATGGTGGGCAGCCCCTCCAGCAGGAACAGCCACTGCCAGCCGGCCAGGCCGTGCGCGCCGCCGAGCTGGGTCATCAGCCAGCCCGACAGCGGCCCGCCGATCACGCCCGACATGGGGATGCCCGTCATGAACAGCGCGGTGACCTTGGAGCGCCGCGAGGACGGGAACCAGTAGGTCAGGTAGAGCACGATGGCCGGGAAGAAGCCGGCCTCGGCCACGCCGAGCAGGAAGCGCATCACGTAGAACTGCAGCGGCGTGTGCACGAACATCATGCCCGCCGACAGGAAGCCCCAGGTCACCATGATCCGCGCGATCCAGCGGCGCGGGCCGACCCGCAGCAGCAACAGGTTGCTCGGCACCTCGAACAGCAGGTAGCCGATGAAGAACACGCTCGCGCCGAAGCCGTAGATGGCCTCGTTGAAACCGAGATCGCCGAGCATCTGCAGCTTGGCGAAGGCGACGTTGATGCGGTCGAGATAGGCGGCGAGGTAGCAGAGAAACAGGAACGGCACGAGCCGCAGCGTGGCTTTCGCGAACGCCGAGGACTCGCCGCCTTCTAGGAAGGCGGCCTGGCTGGGGGAATTCATGCTTGTCTCCTGAGGGGCCTTGCGGTTGCCGCGGCGGCGCGCCCTTTGCGGGTCTGTCTGCGCCGCCCGGTGCTCGGCCGAAGCGGCGCGCGGCCGCCTCGGCAATCGGGACGACTCGCGCGCGTCAGTCGAACATGTCGTGCTGGGTGGCGAGCAGGTCGTTCCAGATGGTCTGGAAATGCAGCCAGCCGATGTAGTCGCTGCCGACGTGCTCGCGGCTGTAGCGCGCGCGCTCCGGCGTGACCTCGCGCGGCACGATGCCGGTGGCCTCGATCATCAGTTGCTGCTGGCAGCAGCGCTCCAGCGCGATGAACCAGAACGCGGCCGAGTCGATGCTGTGGCGGCTCGCGGTGAGCAGGCCGTGGTTCTGGTGGATCGCCGCCTTCACGCCGGCGAAGGCATTGGCGACCTTGTTGCCGCCCTTCACCTCCACCGCCACCTTGCCTGCCTCGTCGCCGATCACCACGTGGTCCTCGTAGAACGCGGCGGCGTCCTGCGAGATCGGCGCGAGCGGCTTGCCGAGCGAGGCGAAGGCGGTGCCATGAACGGTATGCGCGTGGCACATCGCGACGATGTCGGGATGCTGCTCGTGCACCGCGGCGTGCAGCACGAAGCCGGCGCGATTGATCGCGTACTCGCCCTCCACTACGGTGCCGCGATGATCGGCGCAGATCAGGTTCGAGAGCTTCACCTGCGAGAAATGCACGGCCATCGGGTTGGTCCAGTAAAGGCCCGGATGCTCGGGATCGCGCACCGTCAGGTGGCCGGCGAAACCGTAGTCGAAACCCTGCAGCGCGAAGGCGCGGCAGGCGGCCACCAGGCGTTCCTTCAGATGGCGGCGATGCGCGTCGAGCGAATCGAACTCGGGCAGCTCGGGGAAGATCAAGCCTTCCTGCTCGGGCTGGTAGATCGACACCTTGCCGGGCTTCAGGATCGATTCGGCGGGACGTTCTGCAACCGTGGACATGGGACTGCCTCCTTCAAGGACGTTGATTGAAAAAAACGGCACGGACCGGGTCCGATCCCTTCATGCTCCGCGCCGCTCGATGCGTTGACAAACGATGGCTGTTCATACAAACATGAATCCCGTTCATACCTGGAGGCGCGCATGAGACGGATCCCGAACTTCGTACTGCTTAGAGCCTTCGAGGCGACCGCGCGGCTCAAGAGCTTCACGCGCGCCGCCGAGGAGCTGCACCTCACGCAGTCGGCGATCAGCCACCAGGTGCGCGAACTCGAGGAGCACGTCGGCCGCCGGCTGCTGACGCGCCGCCATCGCGCGGTCGAGACCACGCCCGAGGGCGCGCGCCTGCAGCACAATCTCGCGCGCGTGTTCGACGTGATCGAGGCCGCCTGCGACGAGGTCAGCCTCGCGCCCGCCGCGCAGGTGCTGGCGCTGCACAGCGCGCCAAGCTTCGCGGCCAAGTGGCTGGGCCCGCGCCTGCCGCAGTTCATGCGCGACCATCCCGACATCACGATCCGCCTGTCCTCGGGCGCCGAGCCGATCGACCTGCGCCGCGATCGCGAGATCGACGTGGCCATCTCCTACGGCCACGCGATCGAAGCGCCCGAACTCGTCACGCTGGCCATGGGCGAGGAACGCATCGCGCCGATGTGCTCGCCCTCCCTGCTCGCGCCGGGCGCCGAGCCGCGCGAGCTGATCCGGCGCCTGACGCTGATCGATTCGCAACTGAGCCGCATCGGCTGGGCCGACTGGTTCGCCGGCAACGGGCTGGTGCTGCCGAGCCGCGCCCGCCCCTCCTTCGATCGCGCCGCGCTGGCCTTGTCGGCGGCCGTCGACGGGCTGGGCGTCGCGCTCGAAACCACCCGCCTGGCCGAACGCGAACTGTCGCGCGGCGATCTCGTGGTGCTCGGCGAGGACAGCTTCGTGCCGCTCCATCGCGCCACGCACTTCCTCTCCTACCGCGAGGACGAGCGCGATACCGACAAGGTCCGTCGCTTCGTCGACTGGCTGCTCGACGCGGCGCGCCCGGCCACGTCCTGAGCCGGCGTCGCGCGAGCGCCTCATCCGTTCACATTGCCGTCCCCTCCACTTCCAGCACCGCCCGCAACTCCGCCACCAGATGCGCATGCGCGCGATGCGTATGCAGCTCCGACAACTGCGCCGCGCGTTCGGCCTCGCCGGCCTCGATCGCCTCGGCGATCGCCGCGTGCTCGTCCCAGATCGAGGCGCGCTGGCCCGATACCTGCAGCATCGCCCCCATCACGCGGCGCAGATGCACCCAATGCACGCGCGCCGTCTCGCCGATCAGCGGATTGCCCGAAGCCGCGTAGACGCCGAAATGAAAGGCCATGTCCGCGTCGATCATGGCGCCCACCTCGCCTTGCGAGGAAGCCAACCGGCCGCGCGCGAGCAGCCCCGCGTCGAGCCGCGCCCCGCGCCGCGCGGCCAGCCTCGCCGCGAGCGAATCGAGCGTGCCGCGGATCTCGTAGAGATGGCTGAGCCAGCCCGCGTCGAGCGGCGCGATCAGCACGCCGCGCCCCGGCGCGTCCTGCACCAGCCCGTCCTTCTTCAGGAGGCGCAGCGCCTGCAGCACCGGCGAGCGCGACACCGCCAGGCGCTCGGCGATCTCCTCCTGCGTGATGCGCGTACCCGGCGCCAGCGTGCCGTCGCAGATCGCGTCGGCCAGCGCCTGGTAGACGGCGTCCACGTAGTCGGTTCGCATCGGAATCCTCAGCAGCTTCGATGCCATGTGTGCCTCCTTGCCGAGCGACTGGCGACGACGAGCCGGTGTGGGAACGGCGTGCGTTCAGAGGTCGAGCACCAGATGCGTGCCGATCGGGCGCGAGACGCAGGCCGTCAGGTATTCGCGGCGTTCGTCCTCGCTCAGGATGAAGTCGTTGTGCTCGACCTCGCCCTCCAGGTAGCGCAGCTTGCAGGTCGCGCAAAGGCCCGCGCAGCACGAGGTGGGCACGGCCACGCCGGCCTCGCCGAGCGCTTCGGCGAGGCTTTGGCCGGCCTTGAGCAGGATCACCTGCCCCGTGCTGGCGATGCGCACCTCGCATTCGTCGGAGCCCGCGCCGGCCGTCTCGCGCTTCGGCAGCTCGGGCGCCTTGAAGTGCTCGAAGTGCACGCTGCCCTTCGGCCAGTGCGCGGCGGCCTCGGCGCAGGCGGCCATGAAACCGGCCGGCCCGCAGTAATAGAGCTGGGTGCCCGGCTCCGGCTCGGCGAGCAGGCGCGGCAGGTCGATCCGCTGGCCGTCGGGGCCGTCGTCGAAGTGATAGTGCAACCGGCCGGCGCGCCGCATCGCGTCGAGCTCGGCGCCGAAGGCGGCAGCCTCGCGGCTGCGCGCGCAGTAATGCAGCGCGAAGTCGATGCCGCGGCTTTCCAGTTCATGCGCCATCGCCTTGAGCGGCGTCACGCCGATGCCGCCGGCCAGCAGCAGCACCTTGCGCGCCCCGCTCGCCAGCGCGAAATGATTGCGCGGGCGGCTGACCGTGACGAGGTCGCCGGCGCGCAATTGCTCGTGCACCGCACGCGAGCCGCCGCGCCCGTTCTCGTCCTTGAGCACCGCGATCAGGTAGCGGTGCCGCTCGCCCGGCGCGTTGCACAGCGAATACTGGCGAATCAGGCCCGGCTTCAGGTGGATGTCGATATGCGCGCCGGCCTCGAAGGGCGGCAGCGCCTCGCCGGCGGGGTGCCTCAGTTCGTACGAATTGATGCCGCGGCCTTCGTAGCGGATCTGCCCGACGCGCAGCGCCAGCGTGCCGCCGGCCGCCGCATCGCTCGCGGCTTCGCCGGCATCCGTCACGACGCGTTCGGTTTCTGCGATTTCCATGTGATGTCCTCGAGGAGCGAACGGCCGGCCCGTGCCTTGCCGTTCGCGATGCGTCCCGGCCTCAGCGCTTGAGCGAGCCTTCGAGCTCGTCGAAGCGGCCCCGGACGAATTCGGCGCGAGCCTGGCCCGTCATGGTCTCGCTCTGCGTCAGGATCTCGACCACCGACTTCAGCACCTGGCGCCGGCGCTTCACCTCATCCTCGACGGTCTCGCCCTCGGCGATCTCGAACACGTTGCCCGAGCAATAGCTGTTCGGCGCGCCGGCCATCTCGCGCAGCCACTCGGCGAAACCCTGCGCCGAGGCGGCGGGATTGGTGCCGCGCACGGCGTCGCGCAGCAGCTTGCGGAACTGGTAGAGCCCGGCGTCGAAGCGGGTCGGATGTTCAAGCGCATGCACGGCGATCGGGCGCTGGCTGATGATGGCCTCGTAGTCGCCGGGCGCGTATTGCGCCTGCTTGTAGTTGGGGCGCTCGCGGTGGTTGGACGGGATCGGCGGCAGGTCCTCGAGCTTGTAGTTGCCGAAGCGCTCGGGCCGGCGCAGCGCCACCTGGCCTTCCAGGAAGTCGATCGACTCGTAGCCCACCAATTCCTTGTTGCCGACGCCGCGCGTGTCGATGCCGGGGCCCATCACGCGCCAGCCGATCATCTTGCTGTTCTCGTCGTCGACCGGCACGGTCCAGCGGATGATGTGGAAGCGGCTGAACAGCTTCTTGCGCGAGCCGTCCTCGGACGTATAGGCGTGCAGGCTCAGGTTCGGCAGCACCTGGTGCTGGACCCGCACGAACAGCTTGTCACGGTCGACGCGGCGCGCGCCGGCGCAGGCCAGGCTGCGGCCGCCCTGCACCGGCACGAAGTTCATGTCGGGCGCGACCTCCATCGAGGCGGCCCCGACCTCGTCGAAGGTGGTGCCCTGGTAATGGCCGCCCACCACGTTCTTGCCCGCGTGCAGCGCGGTGGGGTGGTAGTTGTCGGCGGCGTTGTCCTGCACCTGCAGCCAGTTGCAGTGCTGGAAGTTGCTGTAGGGCACCAGTTCGTCGCCCTCCAGCACCGTGAAATCGCCCTCCCATTCCGGGAACGGCGGCTCCTCCTCGGGCGGCCCCATGTAGGCGAACACCAGCCCGTGGCGCTCGATCGCCTTGTAGGCGCCCTGCCGGATCGAGCAGGCGAACTTCTCGGCCTCCTTCTCCTCGCCCTTCGGGAAGGGCACGTGCAGGCAACTGCCGTCGACGTCGAACACCATGCCGTGATAGCAGCACATGATGCCGTGCTCCTGGATCGCGCCGTATTCGAGCGAGGCGCCGCGGTGCACGCAATGCGCATGCAGCACGCCGACCCGGCCGCTGCCGTCGCGGAAGGCCACCAGTTCCTCGTTGAGGATCTTCAGGAAGCGCGGCGTGTCGGTCAGCTCGATCGACATGCAGACGGGGTGCCAGAAGCGCCGCATGAATTCGCCCATCGGCGTGCCGGGGCCGGTTTCGGTCAACTCCGGATCGTGCTCGGGCACCTTGTTGGTGTAGTAGCCGCCGTAGGGAATCAGTTTCTTCGCGACCGGCGCCGCGCCGCCCGCGCTGCGCTGCTCGTCCAGTTTGTCCGACTTGACGCTCATGACTTGCTTCCTCCAGTGATTGACAGGGACTTGCCGCTGTTTGAATTCTGAACTCTGTATACAGAGCGTAGTATTCCGAATCCGCGATGTCTCTATGGGTAAACACCGAGCAGGTCGAATCGCAGCTTGTGAAAGGCGGATGAAAAGCGACGGATCCCGGTGGCCCGGGCCGGTCTTGACGGCGGATTGGATGTACCTACAATCCTTGAATCGCGATCGCAGCAGGCCCCGGAATCCGCCATGCCCTCCCCGAACGGCAACCGCCCCAACCAGGCCAGGCTCTGGCGCGAGCCCGGTTTCGCCGACGCGGAACTCCTCAGCGCCAGCTATCGCACCCACCGCTTCCCGCGCCACGCGCACGACGCGTTCGCGATCGGCGTGATCGAGCGCGGCGCGCAGGCCTTCCTCGATGGACGCGGCCGGCGCGCGATCATGCCGGCCGGCAGGCTGTGCGTGATCAATCCGGGGCAGCTTCACGAAGGGCGGCCGGCCGGCGAGGATGGCTGGGACTACCGCATGGCCTATATCCCGAGCCAGGCCCTGCTCGAGTTGCTGCGGCGGGCCGACGAGGGCTTTCGCGGCGAACTGCATTTCCCCGAGCTGGTGATCGACGACGCGCCGACGCTGCGCCTGTTCCTCGAAGCGCATCGCTGCTCCGAATCGTCCGACGCGAGCCGGCTGGAAAAGACCTCACGCCTGAACGCCGCCGTGTTCCAGCTGATCGGCCGGCACGCCAGCCTGGCGCCGACGCCGCCCGCGGCGGCCCTGCCCGGCGCCGTGAAGCGCGCCCGCGACTACCTCGATGCCCACCTGGCCGAGAACCCCACGCTCGACACGCTGGCCGGGGCCGCCGGCATGAGCCCGTATCACCTGCTGCGCGAATTCCGCAAGGCGATCGGCGTGGCGCCGCATGCCTGGCTGGTGCAGCGTCGCGTCGAGCGCGCGCGTCACCTGCTGCTGCGCGGCCTGCCGTTGCGGCAGGTGGCGATCGAGGTCGGCTATTGCGACCAGGGCCACCTGAGCCGCGAATTCCGCCGCTTCTTCGGCGTGCCGCCCGGCCTCGCTCGCCGCTGAAATCCGCAAGATTGTCCAAAGCGGCCGGCATCGCGCCGGCCATGCTGCGCTTTTCGAAACATCGGCCCGAGGAGGTCCACCATGATCGATCTGCGCAGCGATACCTGCAGCCGTCCCACGTCCGCCATGCGCGAGGCGATCGCCTCGGCCGAGGTGGGCGACGACGTCTATGGCGACGATCCGAGCGTCAAGGCGCTGGAGCGCGAAGTCGCCGAATTGCTCGGCAAGGAGGATGCCGTCTACATGGTGACCGGCACCATGACCAACCAGGTCGGCATCCGCGCGCATACCGAGCCCGGCGACGCGGTGCTGTTCGACCAGCAGGCGCACGTCTACATCCTCGAAGGCGGCGCGCCGGCCGCGATCTCCGGCGTGCTGCCGCGCCTGCTGCCCGGTGCGCGCGGCATCTTCACGCCGGAGGACGTGGCGAACGCGCTGGGCGTGTCGCATCGCTTCTTCCCGGCCACCATTCCGGCACCGCCGAAGCTGCTGTGCCTGGAGAACACGCACAATCTCGGCGGCGGCAAGGTCTGGCCGCTCGACTCGCTGAAGGCCGTCTGCGAGCTGGCGCGCTCGCGCGGGCTCGCGCTACACCTGGACGGCGCCCGGCTCTGGCACGCGACGGCCGCCACCGGCATCGCGGAAAGCGAATACGCGAGGCACTTCGATTCGGTCAGCGTGTGTTTCTCGAAGGGATTGGGCGCGCCGGTCGGCTCGGCGCTGGCCGGCTCGCGCGAGTTCATCGCGCGGGCGCGCCGCTTCAAGCAGCAGATCGGCGGAGGCTTCCGGCAGGCCGGCATGATCGCGGCCGGCGCGCTGCATGCGCTGCGCCATCATCGCGAGCGGCTGGGCGAGGATCACGAACATGCGCGGCTGCTGGCCGAAGGCATCGCCGGCCTGCCCGGCATCGCGCTCGATCCCGCCACGGTGGAAACCAATATCGTGCGTTTCGGCGTCAGCTCGCTGCCGGCCGGGCGCTTCGTCGACGAGCTGCATGCGCGCGGCCTGCATGTGCTGCCGTCCGGCGCCGACGGCGTGCGCGCGATTCCCTACCTGGACATCACCCGCCGGCAGATCCAGGAAGCGATCGGCATCATCGCCTCGGTGGCCGAGGCGCACGCGGGCAGCGCCGGCACGATGGCCGGCCGAGCCGTGCAGGCGGGTGGCGCAGGGTACTGAGAAGAAGGGGAATCGATCGAGCCGCCGTCCGCTTCAGCGGCTCATCCCGAGCTGCTGCAATTCCTCGTCGCTGAACAGCCGCGAACGCGTCAGGAAGCGCATGCCGGTCGGCTGCTCCAGCGAGAACATGCCGCCGTTGCCGGGAATCACGTCGACGATCAGCTGCGTGTGCTTCCAGGATTCGTACTGGCTGTCGCTCATGTAGAAGGACATGCCCTCGATCGACCCGAGGCAGACGTCCGAGCCGCCTATGATCAGTTCGCCATCCTGAAGGCACATCGGCGCGCTGCCGTCGCAGCAGCCGCCCGACTGGTGGAACATCAGCTTGCCGTGCTTCTCGCTGAGCGTCTGGATCAGCTTGCGGGCCGCGTCGGTGGCAACGACGCGTTGCGGCAGTTCGGACATGGCGATCTCCTCCGGTGGACACGGAGCCGCGAGAGGCGGCTCCGATGCGGGTTCACTGGCCGATGCCGACGAGATAGGCGCGATCCTCGTCGGGCATGGCCTGCAGCCAGTTCGCCTCCTCGCCGGGCTCGGGCAGCACCCTGCCGTACTCGACCATCTGCGAAGGCGGCAAATCGGCAATGTACACCCAGACGGCACGCGGCTGGGCCTGCGCGGCACGCGTCACGAGCTCGACGATCGCGTCGAGCAGGCGCCGCTTCTGCTCGGCGTTGCGGCCGGCGCGGATCTGCCCGTTCACGTGGATCTGGTCCGACTTCAGCGGGCGGCCGCCGAGGAAGTGATCGCCCTCGGCGATCGGCACGAAGATCACCTGCGCGAAAAAGCCCTGCGCGCCGGTGGCCTGGCTGTGCGCCTCGGTGATGCCGGCCGCGATCCGCGCCTTCTGCTGCGCGTCGAGGCGGCCTGCCGCCGCCGATACGACATAGGTTGGCATGACGTGCTCCCGATTTCCCGATAGATGGATGTAGCTGCATCTTTCTGGCCCGATTGCCGGAACGATGCCGATTGGTTGTAGCTACATCTCATGTTACGGTCCGCCGCGCCGGACAGACAGGCGGGGTTAACCCGCCATCCTCGCCGCGCGCCTACTTCGCGTCGCTGGCGGCCTGCTGCAGGGATTCGAGCGCCTGCAGCAGGCGCTTGTTGGCGGGGCCCTTCATGAACTTGCGCACCTCGTCCTCGACCTTGTCCTGCGCCTCGCGCCAGTAAGGCTCGGCGCCGCGCAGCTTGGCGATGCCGCGCTTGCTGAGCCGGGCGACCTTGAAGCGCGCGTCCTCGTCGGCCGAGGTATCGACCCAGCCGGCCTCGATCAGGATCTTCAGGTTGCGGGAGATGGTGGTCTTGTCGAGCGCGGCCTCGGCGGCGATCTCGGTGTAGGTGGCCGCGCCGAGCCGCTCCAGCGCGCGCAGCAGCGAGAACTGCGTGATCTTGAGGCCGGCGGGACGCAGCGCGTCGTCGTAGACGCTGGTCAGCGCATTGGCCGAGCGCCGGAATTGCGTGCAGTAGCAGTCGGTGAACATGGTCGGCGGGCGCGGCAATCGAGTGATGTGATTGCGGCCGACACTACACGCGAAGAAAACGCGTGTCAAAAACGGGCAGCGCAGCCGGCGCGGCGGTCCACGAAAAGGCGGGGCCCGGTACCGGGCCCCGCTGCTTCACCACGCGCCGGCCTGGCGCCTTACAGCGTCTCGAGCGCCAGCGCGATGCCCTGCCCGCCGCCGATGCACAGCGTGACCACGCCGCGCCGCTGGCCGCGCCGGCGCATCGCGTGGATCAGCCGCGTGGCGAGGATCGCGCCGGTCGCGCCGATCGGGTGTCCATGAGCCACCGCGCCGCCCTCGCTGTTGACGATGTCCTCGGCCAGGCCCAGCGCGCGCAGCGCCACGATCGGCACGGCCGCGAAGGCCTCGTTGATCTCGATCGCCTCGATGTCGCCGATGCTCCAGCCCGCGCGCGACAGCGCCTGGCGCACCGCCGGCACCGGCCCGTAGCCGAACTGGCCCGGCTCGACGCCGGCCACGCCCCAGGCCACCAGCCGGGCGAGCGGCTCGATGCCCTGCTTCTCGGCGAAGGCGCGATCGGCCACCAGCATCGCCGCGGCGCCGGTGTTCAGGCCCGGCGCGTTGCCGGCCGTGATGGTGCCGTCCTTGCGGAAGGCCGGGCGAAGCTGGGCGAGCTTCTCCTGGGTGGTATCCGGGCGGTTGTGCTCGTCCTGCACGAACTCGATCTGCTGCTTGCCGGCCTTGACGTCGAGCGGCACGATCTCGGCCGCGAAATGGCCGGCGCGCTGCGCCTCGGCGAAACGCTGCTGCGAGCGCGCCGCCCAGCGGTCCTGGTCCTCGCGCGTCACGTGGTGCTCGGCGACCAGGTCCTCGGTATGCCAGCCCGAATGCTCGCCCGAGAAGGCGTCGAGCAGGCCGTCGAGCAGCACGCTGTCCTGCATGGTCGCGTCGCCCATCCGGTAGCCGCGGCGCGCGCCGGCCAGCAGATAGGGCGCGCGGTCCATGTTCTCCATGCCGCCGGCGATCGCGGCCTCGGCGGTGCCCAGCAGCACCTCCTGCGCGGCCGAGACGATCGCCTGGGCGCCCGAGCCGCAGACGCGGTTGACCGTCAGCGCCGGCACCGCCACCGGCACGCCGCCGTTGACCGAGGCCTGGCGCGCCGGGTTCATGCGATTGCCGGCCTGCACCACGTTGCCGAGCACCACGCTGCCCAGTTTCGAAGGATCGACGCCGGTCTGCGCCAGCACCGCCTTGATCACGTGGGCGCCGAGATCGGTGGCGGGAATGTCCTTGAGGGTGCCGTTGAAGGTGCCGATGGCGGTGCGCAGCGGCGCGGCCAGGATGATTTCACGGTTGAGGGTCACGATTGCATGCCTCCTGCTTGGGCCGGCGGCGCCGGCTGACTCGGTTTCAGGGAACACCACATTCAGTATCGTCATTGTAGTGATTTCCCTGTGTCGCTGCCGTGGCGAGCCGCGAGAAGGTCATGGCGAACGGGGACGGACCCGGCAGGCGCAGCCGGGCACGGGCAATCGGGTAGGGGAGGACGGCGGCACGAAAGGGATGCCGCGCCGGGAGGAACAGGAAAGCCAAGCGCCGGGCCGAGCGGCCCGGCACGACGGGAAGCGGGGGGTGAGCGCCAGGAAGCTGGCTAATGGCGGAGATGGCTGCGCCATGCGGAGGTGGCTACGCCATGCGGAGGCGGCTGCGCCGCTCAGTTCGCCTCGTCGAGTTCGGCGAGCGTCTTCAGGCGCTTGAGCGTGGTCTCGGACGCGTGGCGTCCCGGCACGAAGGCATGCGTCTCGCGGCTCAGCACCTTGCCGGTATGACGGTCGATCAGCACCGGATCGACGGCCTTGCCGGTTTCGCGATCGACGAAATCGACGCCCCAGGGATGGCCCTTGACGTGGCGGCGCCCCCAGGCGAACAAGGTGATCAGCACCGGCGCGAGCCCGCGCCCCTTGGCCGTCACGCGATACTCGTCGCGGCTCGATTCGGGCGTGCTGCGCACGCGCTCGAGCAGCCCGCCCTCCACCAGCTCGGACAGGCGCCTGGACAGCATGGTGGGCGAGATCTCGAGGCTCTCGCGAAACTGCTCGAAGCGCGTCGAGCCCTGCATCGCGTCGCGCAGGATCAGCAGGCTCCACCATTCGCCGACCTGCTCCAGCGCCAGCGCCACCGCGCAATCCATTCCGGCCAAGCTCTTCCGTTTCATCGCTGTTCCTGCTTCCCGCCCTGGTTCGTGCGGAAAGTATAGAAGATCCGCCCGGCCGCGCCACGGACAAGCTGCCTCGGCGGCGCGGGTATCATCGATGGCTCCCCGAACCGACCGGAGCCGACATGCCCTCTCCCGCTTCCCTTGCCCGCCTTCGCCCCGGCACGCTGCGCGCCGCGGCCGGCCTCGCGCTGCTGCCGCTGTTGATCGCCCTGCCCCTGGCCGCCCAGGCCGCCAGCTTCGACTGCAAGCAAGCCAGGCAGGCCGACGAGCGCGCGATCTGCGCCTCGCGCGCGCTCAGCGAGCAGGATGTGGAGATGTCGGTGCGCTACGAGATGCTGATGGGGCTGGTGGCGATGGGCACCCGCGGCGACATGGGCGAGGCGCAGCAGCAGTGGCTCAAGCGCCGCGCGCGTTGCGGCGCTTCGCAGTCCTGCCTGGCCACCGCCTATCGCGAGCGGATCGACGCGCTCAAGCAGCAGTATCGGCAATTGCAGAGCCGCGGGCCGTTCTGAGCAGGCGCGGCCGCCCGCCGACCGCTCGTGTAAACGCAGGCGGCCTCGCCGCAAGGGCGAGGCCGCAGGAAAAAACGATCGGGGCGGCGCGCCGCCCGGCGCTCACCGCGCCTCGGGCTCGCCCGCCTGCCGGCGCAGCCGCCAGGCCTGGCGCGGCAGCACGATATAGATCGCGCCGATCATGTTCAGCACCAGGAATACCAACTGCCCCACGGCCATCACCGCCGACGCCTTGCCGACCACGGCCTGCAGCAGGTAGGACAGCACGTTGACCGCCATCGACACCACGATGGTCCAGCCCCAGGTGGTAAGACCGAGCATCGATGCCTGGCCGAAGCTGTAGTCGGGCGGCACGCTGAGCTGGTGCTTGGCGAAGGCGCGTCGCGTCATGTAGCCGATGATCGGGATGCACAACAGGCTCACCACCAGCAGGACGCCCCCGCCGACGAGCACCAGCGCGCCCATCGAGTTGACCAGCGACGACAGCCAGTTCGACTCGCCATGCTCGGCGCGCACGATGGAATAGAGCACGAAGCCGCCGGCGACCAGCCAGATCGGCAGCGTGGCCAGCGTCTGGCGCCAGATGCAGGACCACCACAGCGACAGGCGGCGGCCGAAGGACATCTCGGGAATCATGGTGAACATGGTGGCCTCTCTTTCGTTCTGGTTGGATTCGGCATGACCCTCTTGCGCGAAGCCCCGCGACACACGCCTCTGGTGCGTGCGCCGCGGGGCCCGGGTACCGCGAGGCGCGGCGGCCGCCGCGCCCATCGCCAGCTAATTCGCCAGCTTACTTGCCGGCCTTCTCGTCCTGCTTGATCTGCGGCAGGGCCGAGGCTTCGCCCGGCGCCAGCAGCCCGACCTGCGAGTACACGCGCAGCTTGTCGCGCGTATCGGTGATGTCGAGGTTGCGCATCGTCAGTTGGCCGATCCGGTCGCGCGGCGAGAAGGTCGAGGCGACCTTCTCCATCGACAGGCGCTCCGGCGCGTAGGTCAGGTTCGGCGAGATCGTGCTGAGGATCGAATAATCGTTGCCGCGACGCAGCTCGATCTTCACCTCGCCGGTGATCGCGCGCGCCACCCAGCGCTGGGCCGTCTCGCGCAGCATGATGGCCTGCGGATCGAACCAGCGGCCCTGGTACAGCAGGCGGCCGAGGCGGCGGCCGCTCTCGCGGTACTGCTCGATGGTGTCCTCGTTGTGGATGCCGGTGACCAGGCGCTCGTAGGCAATGTAGAGCAGCGCCAGGCCCGGGGCCTCGTAGATGCCGCGGCTCTTGGCCTCGATGATGCGGTTCTCGATCTGGTCGCTCATGCCCAGGCCGTGGCGGCCGCCGATGCGGTTGGCTTCCAGCAGCAGCTCGACTTGATCAGCGTATTCCACGCCGTTCAGCGCGACCGGGCGGCCTTCCTCGAAGCGCACCGTCACTTCCTCGGCGGCGATCTTCACGTCGTCGCGCCAGAACGCCACGCCCATGATCGGGTTGACGATCTTGATGCCCGATTCCAGGCTTTCCAGGTCCTTGGCCTCGTGGGTGGCGCCCAGCAGGTTCGAATCGGTCGAATAGGCCTTCTCGGCCGACATCTTGTAGCCGAAACCGGCCTTGTTCATGAACTCCGACATCTCGGCGCGGCCGCCCAGCTCGTCGATGAACTGCTGGTCCAGCCAGGGCTTGTAGATCTTCAGGTCCGGGTTGACCAGCAGGCCGTAGCGGTAGAAGCGCTCGATGTCGTTGCCCTTGTAGGTGCTGCCGTCGCCCCAGATGTTGACGCCGTCTTCCTTCATGGCGGCCACCAGCATGGTGCCGGTCACGGCGCGGCCAATCGGGGTCGTATTGAAATAGGTGACGCCGGCCGTCGAGATATGGAAGGCGCCCGATTGCAGGGCGGCGATGCCCTCGGCCACCAGTTGCGCGCGGCAATCGATCAGGCGGGCGTTCTCGGCGCCGTATTCGCGGGCGCGTTGCGGGATCGCGTCGTAGTCGGCCTCGTCGGGCTGGCCGAGGTTCGCGGTGTAGGCGTAAGGCACGGCGCCCTTGATCCGCATCCAGTGCAGCGCGGCGCTGGTATCGAGACCGCCGGAGAAGGCGATGCCGACCTTCTGGCCGGTCGGGAGACTTTCAAGAATCGTGGTCATGACGAGGAAACCGATTAAATCGTGATCGAAAGGAGGAGCGCGTAACCCGTAAGTATCGGCGGTGCCTGATTATGAGGCAAGTCTTGTCGCCGGCCCGAATGCCGCCCGGGATACCGGGAGAATCGCCGCCGGGCGCCCGCCCGGCGCGGATCCGGGCCGAAAGGGCGGCTCGCCATCCCAATTTGGGACGAGGAAGCCCGCCGCCGGCGGATCGACGCCGGCCGGCCGCTCGGCGCCCCGCCGGCGCCCGCCGGTCCTTAAACAAAATTTCATCCGACGATACGGTTGTTTCAGAAATGGCCCCGGCAGGCGGTCCGATAATCGACGCATCGTGACCTGGACAGGAGCCGGAGATGACACGCCCGATGAGTATCGAAATGATCAACGAATACGGAAAGCAAGCCGTGCTGGTCTCGATCGATCGAGCCTCGGTGATCCTCGATCCGGCCGACGTCGACGCGGTGATCCAGTACCTGAGCCTGCTGCGCGCCTCGATGCAGCCGGCCGTGCCCGAGGCGCCCTCGCGCTCCGAGCAGTACGTGGTCGAGATGGATCCCTGCTGGTACACCGAGCAGCACGCGCTGTACGGCGGCGCGGTGCTGTTCCTGCGCCATACCGGGCTGGGCTGGAGCGGCTTCGCGCTGCCGCCGCGCAGCCTGGAGCGGCTGCACGAATCGCTGGGCCGCCACCTGGAGGAGCAGCGCGAGGCCACCGGCCTGCCGAACTGAGGCGCGCCGCGCCCCGTGCGCGGCGCGCGATTCTGAAAAAACCTTCATGTTCCGGGCGGCGAGTTGTTAACGCCGCGCGCCGATCATGGATGCATCGCAATCGTTGTTCACACAACCATGAACCAGCTCCAGGCGATGCGTGTCTTCACGCGTGTAGTCGATCTAGAAAGCTTCAACCTCGCGGCGCGCCAGCTCGGCATGTCGGCCGCGGCCGTCACGCGCAGCGTCGGCATGCTGGAGGCGCACCTGAACATGCGCCTGCTGAACCGCACCACGCGCAGCCTGTCGCTGACCGAGGCGGGCCGCGAATACCTCGACGGCTGCCGCACCATCATCGAGAAACTCGACGAGATCGAATCGAACCTGGTGCGCGCCACGCGGGACCCGCGCGGCACGCTGCGGGTGGCCGCCTCGATGAGCTTCGCCGCCGGCGGCCTGGGCGAGCTGCTGGCCGCCTACCGGCTGCAGCATCCGCGCGTGGGTTTCGACGTGACCACCTTCGACACCCATATCGACATGGTGGAAGGCGGCTACGACGTCTGCTTCTCCGACGACCGCCGGCTGGTCAGCGCCACCCTGGTGTCGCGCGCGCTGACCACGGTGCGCGAGGTACTGGTGGCCTCGCCCGCCTATCTCGCGCGTCACGGCACGCCGAGCGACCCGGGCGCGCTCGGCGAGCACAGCCTGCTGACGGTCTCCGACGGCTCCGCGCGCACCTGGGAGTTCGCCGACCGCGACGGCGTGTGCCGCGTCTACACCGGCCAGGCGCTGGCCTCCAGCGGCAGCGCGATGGTGAGGGTGGCCGCGCTCAGCCACATGGGCATCGCCCTGCTGCCCGAGCCGCTGGTGGCGGGCGACCTGGCGCGCGGCGACCTGGTCGCCCTGCTCGACGGCCACGCGGCCAACGGCGGCCCGCGCAGCATCTCGATCCTCTACCCAGGCCGCAACTATCTGTCGATGAAGGTCCGCAGCTTCATCGATTTCGCGGTGGGCCGCTATCGCGGCGCGGATCGCGCCGCCACCTTGCGCGCCGTCGCCTGATACCGCTCCATGTCGAAGATCCTGACGATCGAGGACGATGTCCTGATCGCCGACAGCATCGCGCGCCAGCTCCACGCGCAGGGCCATAGCGTCGACGTCGCGCGCACCGGCCGCGAGGGCATCGCCAAGGTGATGGCGGGCGACTACGACGCCGTCACGCTCGACCGCATGCTGCCCGACCTGGATGGCCTGGCGATCCTCTCCACCATGCGCGGCGTCGGCCTCGACACGCCGGTGCTGGTGATGAGCGCGATGTCCGAGGTCGACCAGCGCATCGCCGGGCTGCGCGCCGGCGGCGACGACTACCTGGTCAAGCCCTTCTCGCTCGACGAGATGGTGGCGCGCCTGGAGGTGCTGATGCGCCGCCGCCCGCGCAACGCGCACGCCGAGACGGTGCTGCGCGCCAACGGCATCGAGCTGGACCTGGTGCGGCGCACGGCGATGCTCGGCGCGCGCGAGCTGGACCTGCTGCCCACCGAGTTCCGCGTGCTCGAATTCATGATGCGCCACGCCGGGCGCGTGCTCACGCGCACCATGATCTTCGAGGGCGTGTGGGGCTGCCGCTTCGATCCCGGCACCAACCTGATCGACGTGCACGTCGGCCGGCTGCGCCGCAAGATCAATCGCTCGGGCGAGAGCCCCCTGATCCGCACCATCCGCGGCGCCGGCTACATGCTCGGCTGAGCGCCGCGGCGCGATCCTCGCCTCCGGCATCACGATGCCCCGCCCATGCGGGGCATCGTCGTTCTGGTTGCGCGCGCAAGCATTCATCGTCGCTTCATCGGCATGTCACGCATCACGGCGCAGGCCCGGCACGCAAGCGCGCCGCCCTCGCCGCCATCGCGCCGGGCCATGAAACTTCTTTCATGTTTTTAGCGGCAGGCTGTTAGGGCGTGCTCCCCAGAATGCTGTCGTCGGCGCGTGTCCGCGTTTTCCCCAGGCGGCCGCGCCAGCCCCTCACCCGAACGACGCTTTCTACGGAGCAGCATCACATGCTGAAAATCGTCCGGCTCGCCCTGGTCCGGCCCTACACGTTCATCGTGCTGGCGCTGCTGATCCTGCTGGCAGGCCCGCTCGCGGCGCTACGCACGCCCACCGACATCTTCCCGGACATCCGCATTCCGGTGATCAGCGTGATCTGGAATTACTCCGGCCTGCAGCCGGACGACATGTCGGGGCGCATCGTCACGTACTACGAACGTACGCTCGGCACCACCGTCAACGACGTGCAGCACATCGAGTCGCAGTCGTTCCGCAGCTTCGGCATCGTCAAGATCTTCTTCCAGCCGACGGTGGACATCCGCACCGCCACCGCGCAGGTCACCTCGATCTCGCAGACCGTGCTCAAGCAGATGCCGCCGGGCACCACGCCGCCGCAGATCCTCAACTACAACGCCTCGACCGTGCCGGTGCTGCAGATCGCGCTGACCAGCAGCACGCTGGACGAGCAGAAGCTGGAGGACTACGCGGAGAACTTCATCCGCCCGCAACTGCTGTCGGTGCCCGGCGTGGCGATCCCGACGCCCTATGGCGGCAAGACCCGCGAGGTGCAGATCGACCTCGACCCGCAGGCGCTGCAATCGAAGGGGCTGTCGGCGCAGGACGTGGCGCACGCGCTGGCGCAGCAGAACCAGATCATCCCGGCCGGCACGCAGAAGATCGGCCGCTTCGAATACAACATCAAGCTCAACAACAGCCCGCTCGCGCTCGATGCGTTGAACGACCTGCCGATCAAGTCGGTGGGCGGCACCACCATCTACATCCGCGACGTGGCCCACGTGCGCGACGGCTTCCCGCCGCAGACCAACATCGTGCGCGTGGACGGCCATCGCGCGGTGCTGATGAGCATCCTGAAGAACGGCTCGGCCTCCACGCTCGACATCATCTCGGGCGTGAAGGCCAAGCTGCCGCTGATCGAGCAGACCCTGCCGCCGGGCCTGAAGCTGGTCACCATGGGCGACCAGTCGACCTTCGTGAAGGGCGCCGTGAGCGGCGTGGCGCGCGAGGGCGTGATCGCCGCCGCGCTGACCTCGCTGATGATCCTGCTGTTCCTCGGCTCCTGGCGCTCGACCCTGATCATCGCCGCCTCGATCCCGCTGGCCGTGCTCTCGGCGATCGCGCTGCTGGCCGCCACCGGCGAGACCCTCAACGTGATGACGCTCGGCGGCCTCGCGCTGGCGGTCGGGATCCTGGTGGACGACGCCACGGTGACCATCGAGAACGTCAACTGGCACCTCGAGCAGGGCAAGGACACGCGCAGCGCGATCATCGACGGCGCGCGGCAGATCGTGATGCCGGCGCTGGTCTCGCTGATGTGCATCTGCATCGTGTTCGTGCCGATGCTGATGCTCGACGGCATCTCGCGCTTCCTGTTCGTGCCGATGGCCAAGGCGGTGATCTTCGCGATGATCTCCTCCTTCGTGCTGTCGCGCACCTTCGTGCCGATGCTCGCGCAATACCTGCTCAAGCCGCATGCCTCGGCCGGCCACGCCTCGGGCGAGATGGCCGCGATCATGGACCCGCACGCGGGCCACGCCGGCGCGCACGACGTGCCGCCCTCGCGCAATCCGCTGGTGCGCTTCCAGCGCGCCTTCGAGCGTCGCTTCGAGGCGGTGCGCGCCTCGTACCGGATCCTGCTGGGGCTGGCGCTGACCCGCCGCAAGCCCTTCGTGACCGGCTTCCTGTGCGTGGTGGCCGTCTCCTTCCTGCTGGCGCCCTGGCTCGGCCGCAACTTCTTCCCGACCATCGATTCGGGCGAGATCTCGCTGCACGTGCGCGCGCCGGTCGGCACCCGCGTGGAGGAGACCGCCGCCGAGTTCGACCGCATCGAGAACACCATCCGCGGCGTGATCCCGCCTGCGCAGCTGCGCGAGGTGATCGACAACATCGGCCTGCCCAAGAGCGGCATCAACCTGACCTACAACAACAGCGGCACGATCGGGCCGCAGGACGGCGACATCCTGATCTCGCTGTCCGAGGATCACACGCCCACCGCCGACTACGTGCGCAAGCTGCGCGAGCTGCTGCCGCGCGCCTACCCCGGCACCAGCTTCTCGTTCCTGCCGGCCGACATCGTCAGCCAGATCCTCAACTTCGGCGCGCCGGCCCCGGTCGACCTGCAGGTGGCCGGCCCGAACCAGGCCGCCAACCTGAAGTACGCGCGCGAGCTGTATCGCCGGATGCGCCTGATCCCCGGCATCGCCGACACGCGCATCCAGCAGGCCACCACCTATCCGCAGTTCACGGTGGCGGTCGATCGCACGCGCGCCGACCAGCTCGGCATCACCGAGCAGGACGTCACCAACTCGGTGGTCGCCACCCTGGCCGGCACCAGCCAGGTGGACCCGACCTACTGGCTCAACCCGAGGAACGGCGTGTCCTACCCGATCGTGGCGCAGACCCCGCAATACCGCATGACCACCCTCTCGGCGCTGCAGAACCTGCCGGTGACGGGCGCCAGCGGCGATTCGCAGCTGCTCGGCGGGCTGGCCACCATCACGCGCGGCATCGGCGACGCGGTGGTCTCGCACTACAACATCGAGCCGCTGTTCGACATCTACGCCACCACCCAGGGCCGCGACCTCGGCGCGATCGCCACCGACATCGACGGCATCGTCAAGGCCACCGCCCACGACCTGCCCAAGGGCTCCACCGTCACGCTGCGCGGCCAGGTGCAGACCATGAACGGCGCCTTCGCCGGCCTGCTGCTGGGCTTGGTGGGCGCGATCGCGCTGATCTACCTGCTGATCGTGGTGAACTTCCACTCCTGGGCCGATGCCTTCGTGATCGTCTCGGCGCTGCCCGCGGCGCTGGCCGGCATCGTCTGGATGCTGTTCACCACCCACACGCCCTTGTCGGTGCCGGCGCTGACCGGCGCGATCCTCTGCATGGGCGTGGCCACCGCCAACTCGATCCTGGTGGTCAGCTTCGCGCGCGAACGCCTGGCCGAAACCGGCAACGCGCTGGCCGCCGCGCTCGAGGCCGGCTTCACGCGCTTTCGCCCGGTGCTGATGACGGCCCTGGCGATGATCATCGGCATGGCGCCGATGGCGCTCGGCCTGGGCGACGGCGGCGAGCAGAACGCCCCGCTCGGCCGCGCCGTGATCGGCGGCCTGGCCTGCGCCACGCTGGCCACGCTGTTCTTCGTCCCCGTCGTGTTCAGCCTCGTGCATCGGCGCGACGCGCACCAGCACGACGGCACCCGCGCTTCCTCCTCTTCCGCGTCCGGAGCTTCCCATGTCCACTGAGATCGAAATCAAGTCGCCGAAACGGCTGCCCAACCTCAAGCTGGTCGCCGCGCTCGCCGCGCTGGTCGCGCTCGGCATCGTGGCCACCGGCATCGCCGGGCGCGTCCACGCGAAACAGGAACTGACCGGCTGGTCCGCCGCGCAGGCGGTGCCGACCGTGGTGGCCTACACGCCCTCGAGCGGCGCCGACGGCGCGTCCCTGGTGCTGCCGGGCCACCTGTCGGCGTTCGAGAACGCGCCGATCCACGCGCAGGTGTCGGGCTACCTGCATGCCTGGTACGCCGATATCGGCGCGCACGTGAAGTCGGGCCAGTTGCTCGGCCTGATCGACACGCCCGAGCTCGACCAGCAGTTGCAGCAGGCGCGCGCCGACCTGCAGAGCTCGCTGGCCAACGAGAAGCTGGCCGCCTCCACCGCCGCGCGCTGGACCCGGATGCTGGCGCAGGATTCGGTCTCGCAGCAGGAAACCGACGAGAAAACCAGCGACCTGGCCGCCAAGCAGGCGATCGTCGCGGCCAACCAGGCCAACGTGCGGCGCCTGGAGGCGCTGGAAGCCTTCAAGCGCATCGTCGCGCCCTTCGACGGCGTGGTCACCGCGCGCAAGACCGACATCGGCCAGTTGATCTCGGCCGGCCAGGGCACCGGGCCCGAGCTGTTCGCGGTATCCGACGTGCACCAGTTGCGCGTCTACGTGAGCGTGCCGCAGAACGAGGCCGCCGCGATCCATCCCGGCATGAGCGCCACGCTCACCGTGCCCGAGCACCCGGGCGAGACCTTCCACGCGAAGCTGGTCGACACCGACGATTCGATCGCCGGCGCCACCGGCACCCTGCTGGTGCAGCTGATGGTGGACAACCAGGACGGCAAGCTGATCCCCGGCGAATACACCGAGGTGCATTTCGCGCTGCCCGCCGGCAGCAGCCACGCGCTGACGATTCCCGCCAGCTCGCTGATCTTCCGCCAGGCGGGCCTGCAGGTGGCGGTGGTCGGCAAGGACAATCGCGCGGTGCTCAAGCCGGTGACGATCGGCACCGACTTCGGCACCCACGTGCAGATCGCCACCGGCCTCGCGCCCGACGATCGCGTGATCGACAACCCGCCCGACTCGCTGTCCAACGGCGACCCGGTGCGGCTCGCGCCGCCGGCCGGCACGGTCGCCTCGACGGCGGGCAACACGGAGCAGGCGAATGGGTAAACGTCGGCTCTGCGCGATGCTGGCCGGCGTCGCCTTTCTTTCCGCCTGCTCGTTCGCGCCCGTCTATCACGCGCCGCGAACGGCGCTGCCGACCACCTTCAAGGAAGCGGGCGGTTGGCAGGCCGCGCAGCCGGCCGACCGCATCGAGCGCGACGGCTGGTGGAAGGCGTTCCGCGATCCGGCGCTCGACAAACTGGAGATCCAGGTGGCGGCGGCCAACCCCGACGTGGCCGCCGCCGTGGCGCGCCACGACGAGGCCGGCGCGCTGTTCGACCAGGCCCGCTCGGGGCTGTTTCCGACCCTCGGCCTGGGCGCGCAGATCTCCAGCAACCGCGCCTCGGCCACGCGCCCCTTGCGCGGCGCGACCCAGCCCGACATCTACGGGGCCAACACGCTGGATGCCGGCTTCGACTACGACCTCGACCTGTGGGGCAAGGTGCGCAACGAGGTGGCCGCGGGCCGCGCCGACGCGCAGGCCGCCGCCGACGACCTGGCCTCGGTACGCCTGAGCCTGCAGGCGAGCCTGGCCACGGCCTACTTCAAGCTGCGCGGGCTGGACCAGCAGCAGAAGCTGCTGGCCGACACGATCGACACCTACCAGCGCGCGCTGAAGCTGACGCTGAGCCGGCACGCGGGCGGCATCGCCTCCGACCTCGACGTCTCGCGCGCACGGACCCAGCTCGATTCGGCGCGCGCCTCGGCCGAGGACGTGCGCGCGCGCCGCGCGCTCTACGAGCATGCGATCGCCACCCTGGTCGGCGTGCCGGCTTCCGCGTTCTCGCTGGCACCGGACCTGACGGTGGCCTACCTGCCCGCGATCCCGGCCGGCATCCCCGCCACGCTGCTGCAGCGCCGCCCCGACGTGGCGGCCGCCGAGCGGCGCATGGCGGCCGCCAACGCGCGGATCGGCGTGGCGCGCGCGGCCTTCTTCCCCGACATCACGCTCGGGCTGATCGGCGGCTACCAGAGCTCGGGGCTCGGCCACTGGCTCAGCGCGCCCAACGAGATCTGGTCGATCGGGCCGAGCCTGGCGCTGACGCTGTTCGACGGCGGCCGCCGCCAGGCGATCACCGACCAGGCTCACGCCAAGCTGGCCGAGAACGGCGCGCAGTATCGCGCGGTGGTGCTGGCCGCCTGCCAGCAGGTGGAGGACAACCTCGCGCTCACCCATCACCTCGGCGACGAGGCCGACCGCGAGCAGGAAGCGCTCGACGCGGCCGAGCGCACCTTGCAGTTGTCGATGTCGCGCTACCGCGATGGCGTGGTCAGCTACCTCGACGTGGTGACGGCGCAGACCACCGAGCTGAACACGAAGATCACCATGCTGGAGCTGGAT
The DNA here is from genome assembly GCF_011753175.1 of Burkholderia sp. Cy-637. Lineage (NCBI taxonomy): Bacteria > Pseudomonadati > Pseudomonadota > Betaproteobacteria > Burkholderiales > Burkholderiaceae > Burkholderia > Burkholderia sp. Cy-637. The sequence goes on from NZ_VWWC01000014.1 coordinate 48,532, forward strand.
ACGCGCCGGCAACTGGCGGCGGTGGGCTTGATCGCGGCGCTGGGCGGCGGGTGGTCGGTGGATCGGGCGGCGACGATGGCCGCGACGAGCGACAAGGCGAACGAGAAGACGAACGACAAGGCGAACGCGGCGCCCGCAACCAGGCCGGCCGCGCCGGTGCCGGCGGCGATGCCGGTTTCGACCACGGGGCCGAACCTGGCGACGACGCGCTCGACCAGCTAGCTAGATCTCCTGCGACATGTGTGGTGCGTGTCGCGTTTTCAGGCACCCGTCGCGAGGCGGGTGCCGTTTTTTTGCCGGTAGGAAAAACGGGCCGCCGGAAAGGCAGCCCGTCGTCGTCGCCGACCACAACGCCGGCAGCGTCACCACACTCGGTTCGGCGCTCAGCTCGGCGCTCGATTCGCCAATTGCCGTGTCGCGGCAACGAAGTCCGGATCGTCGAACAACGCGTGCAGCAGGCTTTGGAAGATGGCCGAGCTATGGTCGAATCCATCCGTGGCGGCGAGCACGCCGATGAAATGCGTGTCCCACTGCGCCCTGGCCTGCAAGGCCTTGTCGTAGACGACCGTGCCGTCGCGCCGAATCACGAACCGGCCGGCCAGCTCCGCCTGACCATCGAGGACGCTGAGGCGGGTCAGGCTCGCGTCCAGCGTCGCCGGCGCGTCGGCCCCGTCATGGCCGGCCGTCTTCAGCTCCGTGCGCATCGCCTGGTTCAGGTAATCCGACCACGAACCCTTGCCCGGCGGCACGATATGCATCGACCGCACCTGGGTCTGGATGTTGGCCGGATCGGTGCCGGTCGTCACGCGAAAGCGGACGTCGGCCGGCATTTGCGCCAGCGCCATCTGGTTGGCGATGCTCGCCTGGTATTGCGGCACCGGCTGCGTCACGCACCCGCCGCAGGCGAGCGCGCCGGCCACCGCGACCGACGCGGCGAGCACGCGCCAGGCGCGCCGCGAGGGAGCCCTGGCCGGCATCATTGCGCCAGATCCGAGGACTGGTCGAGTTCATCGAGGCTCTTCGCGACGATCTGCTTGAGCATCGTGCTGGTGGCGTCCTGCACGGTCATCGGCGTCAGTCCGTCCGGGCCCGATGCGTTGCCGATGGTCGTATGGATCGCGTGCTTGACCACCTTGGTCACGACATCGTGCCCCGGCTCGACATAGCTGGCCGTGCAGATGTAGCCGTCGGTGACCATCGAGCCGACCAGGCCGAACGTCAGGCCCGTGCCGAAGCCCTTGGCGGCGACGTTGTCCGTCAAGGGCACGTTGTTGATCGAGATCGACAGCTTGCGGCCCGACGGCACGGGATCGTAGGACACCTGGCTGAACAGGCCCGATTGCGAGACCTGTTCGTACACGCGCGGCTTGAGGGCCTCGGTGGCGCGTGCGTTGGCGACGCCCTTGGTCTGGAATTCGACCAGCAGCTGCACCGGCTGCGGGCTGGCGGCTTTCTTCAGATCGGTGTAATGCGTTTCGCCGAGTGCCGGGTCGACATAGGAATGCACCGACATGCAGGCGGACAGCGAGAAGGCGAGCGTGAGCGCGCTCGCGCCGGTGATGAGGCGTTGGGTGTTGAACATGATGGCCTGTTGTTTGTAGTTTTGACCGAATACGCGAGAAGATCGCGCCCCCGGGGAAGTGCCTCGCCGCTCCACTGCGCGCTCCACGGCGCGATCCACGGCCCGACGCTCGGACGGCGTCGTCGCGGGATCGACGGCACTTGGTGTTGCTTTACGGCGGGAATCGGCCGTTCTTTAGGGCCGCACCGGCCAGCCGCGGCGCCGGCCATAAAAAAACCCCGCGACGCATCCGCGTCACGGGGCCGAAGATCACCGCCCAGACCGTCCCGGCATCGCTGCAGCCGATGTCGTGACGGCGGCGGGAACCGCACTACCGGCGCACCCGGTCGCTCACCGGATGCGCCGCCACCCAAGCGCGCGAATCGATCGATCCTCGCGCCGGGCCGGGCCGCGCGGCCCGGCCGGCTTGAACCGGCGAGGACCGGTCAGAACTTGTGACGAATGCCGGCCGCCACCACGGCCTGGCGATCGTTGCCCGAGGCGGCGAGGTTGAAGATCCCCGCATTGCCCAGCACGGCCACGCCGTCGGCGCCCGTCACGCGCTGGTACACGCCTTCCAGGTAGAGGTCGGTACGGCGCGACAGCGCGTAGTCGGCCTGCAGCATGAACTGGTTCCACTTCGGCGCGATGCTGCGGCCGGCGTTGTCGAAGCGGCCCTGCGTGAAGGTGTAGGAGCCGCCCAGCGAGAGCGCCGGCGTCAGGAAGTAGCGCGCGTTCAGTTCGTAGTTGCTGAAGGTCAGCAGCTGGCCGTTCACGTTGCCGTACGAGCCGCCTTGCGAGAGCTCGCGCGGGTCGTTCAGGATCGTGCGCGTGTAGACGAAGCCCACCGTGGCCTTGTCGAACGCGTAACGCGCGCCGGCGCCGAAGGTGCGCCAGCGGCCGCCCACCAGCATCGAATCGCCGTCCGAGCTGCTCAGCGCGCCGCCGGTGTTCTGCGGCGTGTTCACGCCGCCCGGCTGGTTCGACTGCAGGTAGGCCACGGCCAGGTTGACCGGGCCGTTCGCGTATTGCGCGCCGAGGCTGTAGGCGTTGTTGTTGCTGAACTGGCCGCCCGCGTTGCTGAAGGCGTAGGCGCCGCCGAACGTGAAGCCGCCGTAGTTGGCGCTGCGGAACTTCACGGAGTTGTTCATCCGCGTGTCGTTGGCGAGGTTGTCGTTGTCGTAGGGATGGTCGGCGATGTTGCCGCCGAAGCCCGAGCCGGTGGCCGACAGCGGCGCCACGAAGTCGACCAGGAAGTCGTACTGGCGGCCCAGCGTGACGGTGCCCCATTGCTGGCTCGCGAGACCGACCCAGGCCTGGCGGCCGAACTCGTCGCCGCCGTTGCCGAACTTGCCGTTGGCCACGTTGAAGCCGTTCTCGAGGGTGAACACGGCAGCCAGCCCGCCGCCCAGGTCCTCGTTGCCGCGCAGGCCCCAGCGCGAGGTGCTGACGTTGCCGCTCTGCACGCCGTAGGTCGGGCCCGCGCCGCCCGAGGATTTCTGGTTGCTGATGTAGTCCAGGCCCGCGTCGATCGTGCCGTACAGCGTGACGCTGCTCTGCGCATGCGCGGCGGTCGAAAGCAGGCACGCGAGCGCCGCCGGGATTGCCAGGTATTTCTTCATGATGGTTTCGCTAGAGTGGGTCGGTCTTCTCGCACCGCCGGCTGCGTGTGGAAAAGCCGATCCGTCCGCGATGCGATGGCGCCCAATTTAGGCAGCGGGCGTGACAGCGCCGTTATGAAAACGGCCTGAAAAATGAAACCTTTTTCATCCACGCGATATGCCGGCTTCATGTCGATGCCGACAGCCCCCGGGGCGCTGCATGAATTTCTTTTCACCCTGCGTATGCCGATCCGCTATCGCCCCCCCTCTATGCTTGTCCTCAACCCGATGCGTCACGTCGAGATGCCGCGACGGGGATGAAACCAGTCATTGATCATGAGGACAACGAAGATGAACACCACCAAGCTAGTCGCGACGACCCTGCTCGCCGCCTTCGCCGCGCTTTCGATTCCCGCCTTCGCGCAGACCAGCGCCCAGCCGATGCGGATGACGCCGGCCGCCACCAAGGACGGCGTGCCGGGCGCCGCGGCCAACAGCCAGTGGGCCGCCGCCAATGGCCAGTGGGTCGCGCCCTATGGCCAGCCGGTGCACGAGAAGACGCGCGCCGAGGTCTACCAGGAGCTCGTGCAGGCCGAGCAGGACGGCCAGCTCCAGTACCTGAACTCCACGCTCTACGCGCACTGATGCGCGCCGCCTTGCGGCCGGCCCCGGCGTCCCGCTCACGCCGCCCGCGCCGTCCGCAGCGCCGCCGCTCCCTACCTGACTCGCTCGCCAATCATGAAGCTTCGTCCCCTCCTGCTGCGTTCCACCCGTCTCGCGCTGCTCGCCGTCGCCGCCGGCGCCCTGTTGTCCGGCTGCGCCGCCGCGCGGCCCAATGGCCCCGGCGACTGCGTCGGCCCGCCCGATTTCTGCGTGCCTTTCTTCGGTTCGTGATTCGATCCGTCAATGCGCGAGGGGCGCGCTGCCGTCGGCAGCGCGCCCCTCGCGTCCATGCATGATGTCGCCGCTTGGTGAAGCGGCCGCGCCGCGCGCTCAGGCGTCCGGCAAGCTCACCTGGTAGCCGTAGCGGCTCACCGTATCGATCCTGACGTCGGGCAGGTGCCGCGCGAGCTTGCGACGCAACCGCGACACCACCAGGTTGACGCTCGACGGATCGACATCCTCCTTGTCCTGCCACACATAACGGATCAACTGGTCGCGCGGCACCGGCGCGTTCGGATGGCGCATCAGGCATTCGAGCAGCAGGAACTCGCGGCGCGTCACCGCCAGCCGCAGCTTGCCGTCCTTGAGCTCGCGCGACAGCGTCTCGAAGCTCGAGGAAGCGGCGGGCGCATGCGGGCCTTCCGCCTCGCGCGGCCCGGCCAGGCGCTGCAGGGCCTGCAGGCGCTCATGCAGCTCGATGAAGGAATAAGGCGCGCCGAAGCAGGCGTCGGCACCGGCGCGCAGCGCGCGGATCCGTTCGCTCGCCGAGGCATGGCCGAGCAGCACCACCAGCGCCGCGCCGCCGCCGTCGGCCACGAAGCGCGGCAGCATGCCGATCAGCGCGGCGTCGGCGCCGGGCTCGAAGGCGGTCACCACGATCGCGTCGAAGGCTTCCTGCGAGGCCAGGAACAGGCCGTCGCGCAACTCGTCGGCGCGCTGCAGGCTGTGGCCGCTCTCCTGCAGGGCCTTGTGCAGCCAGGACGCTTCCGGGTGCGGTGAAGTGACGAGCAGGACACGCATGCTCAGCAGGCCCCCCGGCGGCAGGCAAGGCGAGCGATCCTCATACCAGCGACCTCGACCAGCATTCGATCGTGACGCGCGTGCCGGGCTCGGCGCTACCGATGCGCAGCGTGAAGTCATGCACGTTGAGCACCGTCGAGACGATGCTCAGGCCCAGCCCCGAGCCGGCCAGGTGCCCGGTGCGGCGGCTGCGGTAGCGGTGCTGCAGCACGGCCTCGCGCTCGTCGGGGGCGATGCCGGGGCCGTCGTCGCTGACGTCGATCTGCGGGCCCTGCAGGCGCTGGCGCAGCTCGAGCCGCACCGTGCCGCCCGAGGCCGAATACTTGAGCGCGTTGTCGAGCAGGTTGGTGAGCGCCTCGAACAGCAGCGCGCGATCGCCGTGCACCGCGTCGACGCGTTCGGTGAGGACCTCGAAGCGGATATCGCGACTCTCGGCCAGCGGCTCGAACAGTTCGCCGATATCGATCACCAGCGCCTCCAGGTCGACCTCGGCGAAACCGCCGCGCCGCTGCAGCGTGCCGATCTCGGCGATCCGCAGCATGGCGCGGAAACGCCCGAGCAGCGCATCGGTCTCGTTGCGCGCGCGCGAGACCAGGCTCGCCATCGCCGCGTCGTCCTGCGTGCCGGCACGCTCGGCCGCGTGGGCGAGCAGCGTATGCACGTGCGCCAGCGGCGTGCGCAGGTCGTGCGCGATGCCGTCGCACACGCCCTTGACCTCGTGCATCAGCCGCTCGACCTCGGCCAGCATGTGGTTGACCAGGTGCGAGAGCATGTCGATCTCGTCGCGCCCGCCCACCGGCAAGCGCTGGGCCAGGTCGCCGCGCGCGATGCGCTGGGTGACCTGGCGGATCGCCTTGATGCGCCGCATCTGCCGCACGCTGAGGATCAGCCCGCCGAGCAGGCCCGCGCCGAAGCAGAGCACGCCGCCCACCACCAGCGCATTGATGATGGCCTCGCGGATCCGCAGGATGTGGGTGAGGTCGCGCGCCAGCACCAGCCGATAGCCGTTGGGCCGCACCTCGGCCATCGCGCGCACCACCGGCGCCACCTCGTCGCCGGCGATCTTCAGCGTATGCGAGAGCGTCTGGCCGGTGCGATCGGTCTCCAGCCCGGCCGGGAATTCGAGCACGTCGCCCGCCACATGGCGGCCGTCCGGCGCGAACAGGCCGTAGTAATTGGTGTGCATGCGCTCGTGCTCGAGGCGGCGATGGATCGCGCCGGGCAGGTTGGTATCCGCCATCGAATCGAAGTAGATCATCTGCCAGTCGATCACCACGTCGGTTTCGCTCTTCATGTCGTGCGTGATCTGCGTGGCGATCACGCCCAGCAGCAGCATCACCGACAGCGAGAACATCACCGCGTAGACGGTCACCAGCCGGAACGTGCTGGAATACCAGCGCGGCGTGCCGGCCCCGCCGGCGCTCCGGCTTGCTTGTTCGGTCACGATAGGCGGCTCAGGACAGGATGTAGCCGGCGCCGCGCACGGTGCGGATCATCGGTGCGAGCTCGGGCGGGTCGATCTTCTTGCGCAGGCGTCCCATGTGGACGTCGATCAGGTTGGTGCCGGGATCGAAGTGGTAGCCCCAGACCGCCTCGAACAGCATGGTGCGCGTGATGGTCTGCCCGGCGTTGCGCATCATGTATTCGAGCACGCGGTACTCGGTGGGCAGCAGCGCGATCTCCACGCCGTCGCGGCTGGCCTTGCGGCCGATCAGGTCGAGCGCGAGCGGGCCCACCGCGAGCGAGGTTTCCGATTGCGCGGGCGCGCTACGGCTGCGGCGCAGCAGCACCTCCAGGCGCGCGGCCATCTCTTCCGGGTCGAAGGGCTTGGTGAGGTAGTCGTCGCCGCCGGCGCGCAGGCCGCGCACGCGCTCGTCGACGTCGCCCAGCGCGCTGAGCATCAGCACCGGCGTGCGCACGCCGATGCTGCGCATGGTGGTGACGATGGTCAGGCCGTCCACGCCGGGCAGCATGCGGTCCAGCGTGATCACGTCGTATTCGTCGCTCAGCGCGCGCGCCATGCCGTCTCGGCCGTTGGCCACCCATTCCACCGCGAAGCCGCGGCCTTTCAGTTCGCCGACGATTTCATTCGCGGTGATTTCATCGTCTTCGATGGTCAGGACTCGAAACATTGTCGTCCCGCCGGCCGCGAACAAGGGCGGTACCGGCGATTCGTGATGAGAGGAGAGGAATGTTGCCATATCCGGCCCGGGCGTTGAGCGGCCGTCGCGCATCGACAGCCATCAGCGCAGGCTACACGCGCGCGCGTGTCGCCCGGGTATCGGGTTCATTAAACATTCTTCATCCGGCGCGCGGGCGCTTGCCGCCAGGCGCGATCGAGGCCGGGCGCGAGCCGCCTCAGGTGGGCCGGTCGAGCGCCGGCACGGTCGCGCCGCCCGGCACTTGTGCGACGTTGCGCCGCATCTCGACCCCGGCGCGACGGCGCGCGTCCTCGATCGCGCGATATTGGCGCTCGACCCTCGCGTGATCGAGCACCACGTCGGCGATCGGCCCGCCGCTGCCCTGCACCTTCGCCTCGGCCAGGCTCGCCACGCAGAGCGCGACGGCGGCCAATCCTATCGATCCGATGGTTCGTCCGTTCACGCCAATCTCCTCCTGTCCTGGGTCCGGAGCCGGCGTGCATCGAGCGATGCGCGCCGCCATGCCCCGCACCATACGCCGCCGCACCTGAACGAACGCTGGCAAGCAGGTGAAAGAAATTTCAGCGAGGCCGCGCCGCCGTGGATGAAGGAAGTTTCATGTGCGCTCCACCGTTTCGACAAGCGCCCTCCACTAGCCTGCGTTCCGTGATCACGACGCATTCCGCGTCGGATCGGATGACCCGGCCGGCAGCTTGCCGGCGCCCAACCCGCCTCGAGGAACGACATCATGAAGAACCGCGCATCGACCCTGAAACACGCCCTGCTCTGCGCCGGCCTGCTGGCCGTGGGCATCGCCGCCCACGCCGCGCCGCTCACGCCGCAGCAATGCGGCGACTATCCGTTCGTGAAGATGAAGGGGCCGGTCACGCATGCGCAGATCGTCAACGAGCTCTCGGAGCTGGAATCGGTCGGCTACCAGCCCTCGGCCGGCGACGACAGCGACTACCCCGACGACATCGACAGCGCCCAGCAGCGGCTGATGCAGAAGTACCAGCGCGACTGCGTCAAGCACGGCGCGGCATCGTGAGACGCGCGGCGCGCATCGGGCGCGGGCTGGTCGGCACGCTGCTCGCGGCCGGCCTGATGCTCGGCGCCACGATGGCCGCCGCGCGGGCAATGCCGCTCAGCGCGCGGCAGTGCCGCGACTATCCGTTCGTGGAGGATGGCCGGGCGCTCACGCACCGGCAGGTGATCGGCGAACTCGCCGAACTGGAGGCAGCGGGATACTCGCCCGAGGCGGTCAACGGCAAGGACTTTCCCGATGCGGCGCGCGCCGCGCATCGGCGCTTGATGCGCGAATACCGGCACGACTGCACGGGACGGCTGCCCGGCATGCCCTTGGCCGCGGCGCAAGGCGACCAGCCCGGCGCGTCACCTTGAACCCTGCCGGCTTCGCTCGCGCCAGGTAGTTCGTCGTGCAATACATTGGACGCAGGGTCCAGGTTGCGAATTCGCCACAAGGCGCATGCCGCGGCACGCGCCTCGTGGCCTGCCCGCGCTCAGGCCGGATCGGGCGAGCGGGTGCGCAGCGTGACGAACTCCTCGGCCGCGCTCGGGTGGATGCCGATGGTCGCGTCGAACTGCGCCTTGGTGGCGCCCATGCGCACCGCGATCGCGATGCCCTGGATGGTCTCGGCCGCGTCGCGCCCGATCATGTGCGCGCCGACCACGCGCTGCGTGTCGCGCACCACCACCAGCTTCATGAAGATCTTCTCGTCGCGGCCCGTCAGCGTGTGCTTGAGCGCGCGGAACGAGGTCTTGTAGATGTCGAGCGCGCCGTACTCGGCACGCGCCTCGGCCTCGCTCAGGCCGACCGTGGCCAGTTCCGGCTGGCTGAACACGGCCGAGGGAATCGCGCGGTGATCGGCCTCGACGCGCTGCTCGCCGAACAGGTTGGCCGCCAGCAGCGCGCCGTCGCGCGTGGCCACCGGCGTGAGCTGCGGACGCGAGGTGACGTCGCCGATCGCGTGGATCGAGGGCACGTTGGTGGCCGAGTAGGCATCGACGCGCACCGCGCCGCCCTTCTCCAGCTCGACGCCGGCGTTCTCCAGGCCCAGCCCGGCCGTGTTCGGATGGCGGCCGGTGGCATACAGCACCGCGTCGTAGGGGCCTTGCGGCGTGCCGTCGACGTCGAGCGTGAGCGAGCCGTCGGCATTGCGCGTGATGGCGCGCACCTGCGCCTGCGTATGGATCGCCACGCCGTGCTTGCTGATCTCCTCGTGCAGCACGCGGCGCAGATCGTCGTCGAAGTGGCGCAGGATTTCCTCGCCGCGATAGTAGAGGTCGACCTTCGAGCGCAGCCCGTTGAAGATGCCGGCGAACTCCACCGCGATGTAGCCGCCGCCGACCACCGCCACGCGCCTGGGCAGCTCGGGCAGGTCGAGCGCCTCGCGCGAGGTGATCGCGTGCTCGATGCCGGGAATCTCCGGCAGGGTCGGCCAGGAGCCGGTCGCCACGCCGATGTGGCGCGTGCTGTAGCGCTTGCCGCCGACCTCGACGGTATGCGCGTCGACGATGGTGGCGCGCCCCTCGTGCATGCTCACGCCGGCATCGTTCAGCAGCTTGATGTAGATGGTGGAGAGCCGGTTGATCTCGCGATCCTTGGCGGCGATCAGGGTCGGCCAGGAGAATTCGCCCTCGCCGAACTGCCAGCCGTAGCCGGCGGCATCCTCGACGTCGTCGGGGAAATGCGAGGCGTAGACCAGCAGCTTCTTCGGGATGCAGCCGCGCAGCACGCAGGTGCCGCCGATCTGCTCCACCTCGGCGATGCCCACCCGGGCGCCAAGCGAGGCCGAGATGCGGGCGAGCCGCACGCCGCCGGAGCCCGCGCCGATCACGAAGAGGTCATAGTCGTAGTCCATCGAAATGCTCCGGCAGATTTGGAATCGGCACGATAGCAAGTTTTCGGGAAACGCGTGAGACAGGACGCGGCGCCGGCCGGGGCCCGGCTGGCGAGGCCGCCGGTTTTCTGCTAGCGGGCTTCGGCGCCGATTTCGGCGGCCGATCTCGGTGGCCGTAAACGACATCGCCCCGGTCGCGACGCGAATCGCGACCGGGGCGGCGGAAGCGGCGCCGGCAATCAGCCGGCGCGCCGCTCAGAAGATGTTGCGCAGGCCGATCGAGACGCCGGTCTGGTTGTTGCGGCCCGGCAGTTCGACCACCGAGGCGCCGGTCGCCTTGTTGAAGTCGACCGTGCCGTAGATCTCGGTGCGCTTGGACAGCGCGTATTCGGCCAGGCCGACGATCGCGTAGCGATTGCCGCTGCCGAGCACGCCGCTCGAGATCGTCGCGTTGCGCGAGTGATCGTAGTAGAACGCGCCGGTCAGCGTGATGGTCGGGCTCGCCTGCCAGGCCACGCCGGCATACGGGCCGTCGTCGATCCGGCCGGTGCCCTTGAGCGAGCTGATGCCCGGCACGATCGCCTGCTGGGCCAGCGTCGAATCGACGAAGCCGGTGTCGTCCTTCGAGCGCAGGTAGCCGGCGTAGAGCTTGACCGTGCTGAACGCGTAGACCGCGCCCACGTGGTAGATGGTCTGCTTGCGGTTCGAGTTGTCGCTGTTCTGCTGCATGCCGGCGGCCACGTTCAGCGGGCCGAAGGCGTAGCCGAGCGTGAAGCCGTACATGTTGCCGGCGCCGACGTGGCCCGGCAGCTGGCCCGAGAAGCCGTTCGCGCCGGTCGAGGTCGAATCGGTGCCGAACGAGTACATCGCGCCGACCGACAGGCCGCCGAACTTGCCGTTGTACTTGACGGCGTTGTCGGCATAGAGGCCCGCGCCGAGCGCCACCGGCAGCCAGGCGTTCTCGAAGTAGTTGCCCACCGTCAGCGGGTCATAGGTATCGGCCAGCAGGTCGAACAGCAGGGTCTTCTGGCGGCCCAGCGTGACGGTGCCGTACTGGCTCTGCAGGCCCACGTAGGCCGCGCGGTTGAACAGGCGCGAGCCGCCCGCCATCGAGCCGTCCTGCAGGTTGATGCCGCTTTCGAGGTTGAAGATCGCCTTCAGGCCGCCGCCGAGATCCTCGACGCCCTTCAGCGCGAAACGGCTGTTGGTGATCGCGCCGTTCGTCATGTAGAAGCGATTGTCGTTGTTCGCGTTCGAGTTGGTCAGGTAGCGCAGGCTGACGTCCGCGACGCCCCACAGCGTGACCGAACTCTGCGCGTACGCCTGCGTGCCGGCGAACGCGAGCATCATGCCCCCAACCAATCCCGCGATTCTGGTCTGCTTCATGAGCGATCCTTTTCTTTATCGTTGACGGTGTCGTTATGGTCCGGGCGCGACGGCGCGCGGCCGGATGCGCGTCGCACGCTTCTGGCGCGGACGGCGTGGGCCGCATCATAAGACGGAGGCTGTAAGGAACAAAAAAGAATTGCGCCGCGCCGCGCGCGGCTGTCGCCCGCGCGCAACGCACTGGGGCAGGGCCCGATTGCGGCGGGCCGCGAGGCGCGTCAGGGTTGCGGCAATGCAGCATGCGGCGCGCGGCAGCCGGGAGCGCCGCCGCGCATCGCCGCCGATCGAGTGCCGTTCAGTCGCGCTTCAGTTCGGCAAAGCGCAGCCGGTTGCCGAAGGGATCGGCCACCGTCAGTTCGCGCCCCCAGTCCTGCTGCTCGATGCCTGGGCGCGCATAGCCGTATTGCTTGCCGATCAGCTCGGCGTGCAGCGCATCGATTCCCTCCATCGGCACGAATACCGTCGAACCCGGCGTGGCATCGCCGTGATGCTCGCTCAGGTGCAGCTCGAGCTCGCCGCGCTTGACCGCCGCGTAGAGCGGCAGGCCGGGCTCGAAACGATGCCCCCAGAGCAGTTGGAAGCCGAGGAAGTCGAGGTAGAACTCGCGGGCCTTGGCCTCCGAGAAGATGCGCAGGATCGGGATCGCCGGACTCAGTTTCATGCTGGCCTCGTGGAGAGGGAGGCGCGCGGCGGACGATGCATCGGAGACCGAAGCAAGGTCCGCTCGACGCCGGGCCTGCATCTTAGCGCGGATCGCGCGGCGCACCGGCGGCGGATCGATAGCGAACCGGCACCGGATCGAGCAAGCGATCGGCATCGCCGCCGGCGCGTGGGGCGTGAGGCAGGCGGCTCGGCGGCAGGCTCGAAACCTCGCTCAGAACCAGGCGCTGGCCAGCCCGATCAGCGCGCCGCCGCCGAGCAGCCAGAGCGGATGCAGGCGCGTGCGCCAGGCCAGCACCGCGCAGGCCGCGGTGATCCCCCATTGCAGCGCCGCATGGTTCGAGGCCTGCGAGATCAACATCGCGCTGGCCGCCACCAGGCCCGCGGTGACCGGCATCATGCCCTGCTGCACGTAGCGCCGCCACGGCCGGTCGCGAAAGCGTTCCCAGGCGTGCAGCGCCAGCATGGTGACCGCCGAGGACGGCCCGAACTTGGCCAGCGAGGCCACCAGCAGCCCCGGCCAGCCCGCCACATGCCAGCCCACCAGAGACACGATCATCATGTTCGGCCCCGGCGCGGCCTGCGCCAGCGCGAACAGCGCGGTGAACTCGGTGGCCGGCATCCACTGGTGGATCTCGACCACCTGCCGCTGCATCTCGGGGAGGATGGTATTGCCGCCGCCGAAGGCCAGCAGCGAGAGCTGCGAGAAGATCAGGGCCAGCGCGCCCAGCGTGTGGCTCATCGCGTGTCTCCCGCGGCCTGCATGCGCCCGCGCGCGGCCAGCCAGATGCTGATCGGCGTGAGCACCAGCATGGTGGTCAGCAGGGGCAGCCGCAGCAGCGCGATCGCCACGAAGGCCAGGGCCGCCACGCCGGCGGCGGCCGGCACCTGCCGCAAGGGCCGCGCGACCTTCAACGCCATCGCGATCAGCAGCCCCGCCGCCGCGGCCGCCAGCCCGCCGAATAGGTGCTGCACGCGCGGGTCGCCCTGGGTCCTGGCGTAGATCACGCCGAGCGCGACCACCACCAGGGTGGGCCCGGCGATCAGGCCGAGCAGGCCCGCCAGCGCGCCGGGCACGCCGCGAAAGCGCATCCCGACCGCCACCGACAGGTTGATCACGTTGCCGCCGGGCAGGAACTGGCAGAGCCCGAGCAGGTCGGTGAATTCCTCGGGCGTGAGCCAGCCGCGCTGCTCGACCACGGCGCGCCGCACGAAGGGCAGCGCGCCGCCGAACGAGACCAGCCCGAGCCCGAGAAAGCCGAGGAACAGCTCGGCGATGCCGACCTCGCGCGGCGGCGCCGGGCGATCCTGTGTGAGGGGGGAAGACATGCGGAACATCCTGGGGAGAGTGCCATCGATGCGGCGAGAGTACGCCCGATCGCGGCCCCGGCAAAACGATTTCTCGGCTCGCTCCTTGTGATCTACACTCACAAGCATGACGCGTCTACTCCCCCCTTTTCCGGCCCTGCGGGCCTTCGAGGCCGCTGCCCGCCACGAAAGCTTCAGCGCCGCCGGCGACGAACTGCATGTGACTCACGGTGCGATCAGCCGCCAGGTGGCCGCGCTCGAGGCCTGGCTCGGCCGGCCGGTGTTCCATCGCCACGGCCGGCGCGTGCGGCTCACCGAGGAGGGCCGCCGCTACCTGGCGACCCTCTCCGAGGCCTTCGATCGCATCGCGCAGGCCAGCGAGCAGTTGCGCGAGGCCGGGCCCGCCCATGTGCTGCGCATCAACGCCCAGGCGACCATCGCGATGAAGTGGCTGCTGCCGCGGCTGTCGCGCTTCCAGCGCGAGATGCCCAACGTGGAGCTGAAGCTGTCGACCTCGGACGCGCCGCTCGACACGCTCGACGGCCAGTTCGACGTGGCGATCCGCAGCGGCCCGGGGCGCTGGCCGAACCGCGCGAGCGGCCACTTCCTCGACGAGACGGTGCTGCCCGTCTGCAGTCCGAAGCTCCTGCGGCAGATGCCGATCGCCTCGGCCGAGGATCTCGCGCGCCATGTGCTGCTGCATTCGGATACGCGGCCCTCGGCCTGGCGCGACTGGTTCGCGGCGGCCGGCACGCCGCTGCGCGCACGCAAGCGGCAGTCCTTCGATCACTTCTACCTGGCCCTGCAGGCCGCGGTGGACGGGCTGGGCGTGGCGCTCGGCCCGCTGCCCCTGCTCGACGAGGAGCTGGCCAGCGGCCGGCTGGTCGCGCCGCTGGCGGGCCCGCGCATCGCCACGCGGCGCTACTGGTGGATCGCGGCGCGCGAGGCCTCGCCGCCGGTGTTGAAGTTCTGCGCCTGGCTCGACGCGCAGGCCGGCCACGCCGAGGCCTGAAGCCTGGCCGGCAGGCCCGCGCCGCCGTTCACACCACCGGGCCCGGCTCCTTCTCGCGGCGCAGCAGCGCGTGCAGCAGGATCGCGCCGAAGGTGGCGGTGCCGATCCCGCCCAGCGCGAAGCCGCCCAGCTTCAGCGAGAAATCGCCGGCGCCGAGCACCAGGGTGACGGCCGCCACGATCAGGTTGCGGTTGTCGGAGAAGTCGACCCGGTTCACCACCCAGATCCGCGCGCCGGTCACGGCGATCAGGCCGAACACCACGATCGACACGCCGCCCAGCACCGGCCCCGGGATGGTGCTGATCAGCGCGCCGAACTTCGGCGAGAAGCCCAGCACGATCGCGATCAGCGCCGCCACCGCGAACACCAGGGTCGAGTAGATGCGGGTGACCGCCATCACGCCGATGTTCTCGGCATAGGTGGTCACGCCGGTGCCGCCGGCGCTGCCCGACACGATGGTGGCCAGCGCGTCGCCGATGAAGGCGCGGCCGACGTAGCGGTCGAGGTTGTGGCCCGTCATCGCGCTGACCGCCTTGATATGGCCGAGGTTCTCGGCCACCAGGATCACCGCCACCGGCGCGAGCAGCAGCATCGCGTGCGGATCGAACACCGGCGCCGTGAAATGCGGCACGCCGAACCAGGCCGCGTGGCCGACGATCGAGAAGTCGATCGGCTTGCCCAGGCCGAGTCCGTTGGTGACCACCGCGTAGATCGCGTAGGCGATCAGCAGGCCGATCAGGATCAGCAGGCGCTGCATCATGCCGCGCGCGAACACCGCCACGCCGCCCACGCACAGCACGGTGAGCAGCGCCATCACGCTGTCGAAGGTGCTGGCGCTCACGCCCTTGACGGCGATCGGCGCGAGATTGAGGCCGATCACGGCGACGATCGCGCCGGTCACCACCGGCGGCATCAGGGTCTCGATCCAGCGCGTGCCGATCGCCGAGACGATCAGGCCGATCACGCCATAGGCCAGCCCGCAGGCGATGATGCCGCCCAGCGCGAGCGGGATGTTGGCGTTCATGCCGCTGCCGCCGTAGCCGGTCACGGCGATCACCAGGCCGATGAAGGCGAAGCTCGAGCCGAGGTAGCTCGGCACGCGCCCGCCCACCAGCACGAAGAACAGCAGGGTGCCGATGCCCGACATGAAGATGCAGAGGTTCGGATCGAAGCCCATCAGCAGCGGCGCGAGCACGGTCGAGCCGAACATCGCCACCACGTGCTGCACGCCCATCGCCACCATCTGCGGCCAGGGCAGCCGCTCATCGGGCGCGACCACGCGATCGGCGCCGCGCTCGGCCACGCGCCAGCGCGGGAAATAGGAATCGGCCATCGCGGGCTCTCCTGTCGGAAGGGGGGGCTTGTCGGGAACGGCCGGCGCGCGCGGCGCCGCCGGGGCGAATCAGGCGCGAGTGTACGAAGCGCGAACGCCGCTGACAAGAAGGGATGACACAGGGATGGCACGGGGATGGCACGGGAATGACGCGCGGCCGGGTTCGAAGCCTGGCCGGAGGCAGGGCGCGAGGGGAAAGCGGGGGGAACGCTGGGGAAAGCGAGAGGAACGGCGGGGACACCGCGCGGCGCCGGCCGAGCCGGATCGGGCCCGGCCGGCGCCGCGTGACTCAGTTCAGATACTGGAACAGCGAGAGGTTCTGCACCTGCGAGAAGGCCTTCTGCGCGGCGGTCAGCGCGTTCTGCGCCTGCAGCAGCTGCGAGATCGCGGTCGGCATGTCGGCCTGCTGGAGGTCGGTCAGCGAGTTGGTGGCCACCAGCGAATTGGTCGCGGTGATGGTCTGCATCGCCTTGACCTGGTTTTCGCGGCCGCCCACCGAGGCCTGCACGGTGGTGATGTTGGCCAGCGAGTTGTTGACCTTGGTCAGCGCGGTCGACATCGAATTCACGAAGCTCGCGGTGGCGGCGCCGTCGCTGCCCACCGGCGCCTTGAGCGCGGCGATCGCCGCGTCGAGCGCGCCGAAGATGTCGGCCCCGGCGGCCGGCGCGGGCGTCAGCGAGAAGCTGTCGCCGGCGTTCGGCGAACCCGAGATCACCAGGCTCTGGCTGCCGACCTGGATCGCGCTGCCGGCCTGGTAGGCCTGCGCGGCGCCGGTGGTCGGCGGCGTGGTGGAGTTGTCGGTCACCGTGTAGGTGGGCGCCGTCGAGGTGCCGCCGAAGGTGATCGTGTAGGCGTGGTTGTTGGTCGGGTCGCCCGGCTTGCCGGCCGTCACCGCGCCGATGGTGCCGGTGCCGGTGTTGCCCGCGGCGCCGGTCGGCACCGGCAGGCTGCCGGTCGAGGGCACCGAGAGGAACACGTTCACGCCGCTGTCGCCCTGCGCCACGCTCTGCGTGTCGGAGATCTGCACGTTGCGCTGGCCGGTGTCGCCCGAGAAGGTCACGCCGCCGGCCGGCGAATTGGTGAACGGCTGCGACGAGCCCTGGAAGCCCGCGAAGATGTAGTTGCCGGCGCCGTCGGTGGTGTTGGCCAGGCTCAGCAGCGTGTCGCGCTGGCCCTGCAGCTGCGAGGCGAGCGCGGCGCGGTCGCTGTCCGACATGGTGCCGTTGATCGCGCTGCTCAGGCGCGAGACGATCGTGTTCAGCGTGCCGGTCACGCTCGAGAGCGTCGAATCCTCCAGGCCCAGCGCGGTGAGCGCGGTGTTCTGGTTCGCCGAGTATTGCGAGAGCGTGGCCGAGGTGGCCGACAGCTGCACCGCCTGCGCGGCGCCCAGCGGATTGTCGGCCGGCGTCTGCAGCAGGTTGCCGCTCGCCACCTGCTGGTACAGGGTGGAGATCTGCGACTCCTGGTTGTTCATCAGCTCGATGTTCTGCGTATAGAACTGCGAGGTAGCGATGCGCATGATGATCGATTCCGTCAGTTGAAGATGCCGAGCAGCGTGCTGAACAGCGTGGAGGCGGTCTGGATCACCTTCGCGTTGGCCTGGTACATCTGCTGGTACTGCATCAGGTTCACGGCTTCCTCGTTCTGGTTCACGCCCGACACCGATTGCTGCTGGGTGGTGATCTGGCTGACCACGCCGGCCTGCACCGAGCTTCTGGCCGACAGGCTCGCCGCGGCGTTGCCGACGTTGTTGACGTAGGAGCTGTAGGCCCCGCTCAGCGTGGTGCTGCCGCCGTCGAAGGCCTTCGAGGTGGCCAGCGCCGACAGCAGCTGGGCGTTGCGGCCGTCGTTGGTGCCGCTGCTGCCGCCCTGGATGGTGAAGGTGTCGCCGTCCGCGGGCGCGCCCGAGACCGACACCGTCACGTTGTTCATCAGGTTGGTGTCGGTCGGCGGCTGCACCGTGCTGGTGATGGTCAGCGTGGCGCCCTTGCTGGCGTCGTAGGGCACCTGGGTGTTCGCGTCGGTGATCGCCACGGTGGTGGGCGGGGTGGTGCCGATGGTCACCGTGGTGCCGACCTGGAAACCCGTCAGCGACTTCGAGGCCGCGTTGTAGGTCAGCGTGGTGGTCGACGAGGGAATCTGGTAGCCGGTCGTGACGCTGCCCGCGGTGATCGCGCCGGTACCCGTGTTGGTGGCGGTCTTCTGCGCGAACACCGGCGCGCCGGAGGCGATGGTCGCGCCGCTCACCACGCCGAAGCTGTTCAGCGCGCCGCGGGTGGGCTCGATGGTGAACGAATCGCCCGGCTGCATGGTGCCGGTGGCCGACAGCTTCAGGCCGCCGAGCGTGGCCGGCAGCGAGTTGGCCGTGCCCACCACGGTGCCGGTGGTCTTGTTGGTCAGCGTGTAGGTGCCGTTGTTGAAGGACAGCGTCAGGTCGCTGGTCGGCGGCTGCTGGGCATTGTCGAAGGCCGCCGTGAGCGTGGCGTTGCCGGTGTTGTTGGCATTGGTGATGGTGGTCGGCGTCGGCAGGTTGAACAGGTTGCCGCCCACCTTGCCGTTCAGGTCCACGCCCAGCGCGTTCTGCGCATTGGTCTGGGCCGCGAAGCTGACCGCGATCGCGCCGAGCTGCGCCTCGGCCGGATCGAGCGTCTGGGTGCGGAACTGCAGCGCGCCGCCGATCGAGCCGCCGGTCACGCTGCTGTCGGGCACCACCGTGGTGGTGGCCGCGCCGTTCACGGTGCCCTGCACCGTCAGCGACAGCTCGCTCGGATCCGCCGCCGAGGGCGCGGTCGACAGTTGGTAGCTGTTGTTGCCCACCACCAGCGGCTGGCCGTTGCCGATCGAGACGTTGTAGTTGCCGTTGACCTGGGTGACCTGCACGCCCACGTACTGCGACAGGCTGGCGACCGCCTGGTCGCGCTGGTCGAGCAGTTGGTTGGGCGGCTGGCCCTGCGAGCCGGCCGCCGAGATCTGCTGGTTGAGCTGGGCGATCTGCGCGGTCAGCGCGTTGACGCTGGTGACCGAGCTCTGCAGCTGCTGGTTGACCTGGGTGCGCAGCGCGTCGAACTGCGCGCCGGCCGCGTTGATCTGGGTGGCCAGCGTCTGGCCCGCAGCCAGCGCGGTCTGCTGGGTGCTCTGGTTGCCGGCGTTGTTGGCGACCGTCTGCAGGCCCGAGAAGTAGCTGGAGATCGCCGCGCCGATCCCGGCCGACGGATTGCCGACGTAGTTGTTCAGCGTCGCGACCAGGGCCGAGTACGAGCTCAGCGCGCTGGCGGTGGTGTTGGCCGAGTTGAGCTGGTCCGACAGATACTGGCTGAACTGGCGCTGCACCGTGACGGTGGTCACGCCGCTCGGGCTGAAGCCGTTCGGCGTGTACTGGCCGTCCGATTCGGCGAAGATCGGGCGCTCGACCGAGTAGCCCGGGGTCGCCTGGTTGGAGATGTTCTGGCCGGTCGTGTTGATACCCCAGAGCGCGGCGTTGATGCCGCTGAGTCCGAGGTTCAGGAGATTGCTGGACATGGGTGCCGGCCGCGAACGGCCTCCGGGAAAGGGACACCCGGTATAACGGCCGCGCGCGGCGAAAATTGAGGCCGCGCGCGAGAAAAACCGTGGCGCCGGGAGCCGCCGACGATGACCGGAAATTACGCGCGCGCGAGCTGGCGGCGCTTCACTTCGAGCTGGGTGATCAGGCGCTGCAAGGTGTTCTCGGCGGCGCCCGGCAGCGATACGAAACGGAAGCCGAGCTGGTAGCGGCGCGCGCCGTTGGGCGAATCGGTGATGCGCTGCGAGACCAGTTGCAGGTCGAGCGCGAGCTTGCCGTGGCCGGCCAGGTTCAACTCGACCTCGGGCAGGGTCACGCCGGGCTCGAGCGCGGCGGCGCGTTCGTCCACGGTGCGCAGGCCGATGCCGCCCAGCGAGAGGTTGTCGATCTCGAACACGAAACCCTCGCCCTCGGGCAGGGTGCCGCGCGCCACGTAAGGCTCCAGCACCGGCGCGTCAACGCGGAAATACTCGCGGCGCTGCACGAAATAGAGCACTTCGGGAAACTTGGCCTGGAAGGCCGGGCGGCCCTCGTAGCTGATCTCGCTCGGGGTGCCGATGGTGAATTCGACGCGCACGCCGTCGGGCAGGGCCTCGAAGGCGCCGTGCGAGGCGCCCAGCAGTTGCGCGTTCTGCGCTTCCACCGCGCCCCAGTCGAATGTAAACGTTCCCGAGCCGACCTGGACGTCGAGCACCCGCGTGACGAGCTGCCCGCCCGGGTAACGGACCGTGAGGAAATCCCCGCGGTTCAGGAGATTGCGCAACTGCACGCCGATTTCGAGCGGGTTGCGACGGCCGTAATCGGGGACGGAATCGTCATCCGCCGACGTTTCGGTCAGTGCTGCTTCGGTCTTCATTGTTGGCTTGCCGGATGTCGTCTGCTTGGCGCCCGGCTTGCCCGGACGCGGTGGCCTGCCCGCGGCTTGCGCGGCCGCTGGTCTCTTGGCGCGCGAGCCCTGCCGGGCCGCAGCGTCAGCGCATGAGTGTAGATCGAAAACATCCTAAGATCTTTGGCGAATCGTAAATTCGAAACGCCGGCTACCCGGAAATGGGTAGCGGGGAACCCCGCCGGGTCGCGCGGCCCGCGGCGCAACCCAGGCCCGGCGCGGGTTCAGACGATCTGGCGGAGGATCGAGATGAGCTTCTTCGCGTAATGCGGATCGGTCGCGTAGCCGGCGCGCTGCATGCCGGTGGCGAACTTTTCCGGAGTGGTCGAGGCGTTCACCACGCCGGCGTAGCGCGGATTGTTCTTGAGCATGCTGGCGTAGTCGGTCATCGCGTGCTCGTAGGAATCGTAGGCGCGGAACTGCGCCACCACGCGACGCGGCTGGCCGCCCACGTACTCGGTGGTGACCGCCGACACGGTGCGCCCGGTCCAGTTCCTGGTGGCCTTGATGCCGAACACGTTGTAGCTGCTGCTGCCGTCGCGGCCGCGGATCTCGCGCTTGCCCCAGCCCGATTCGAGCGCGGCCTGGCCGACGATGAAGCGCGCCGGGATGCCGGTGGCCGAGCTGGCCGCCTGCGCGGCGTCGGCCACCTTGCCGACGAAGGCGTCCTGGTCGGCCGAGGTGCCGTTGCCCTTGACGGGCGGCGTCAGCGAACTCGCGCCGGTATAGGCGCCCGCGCCGCCGAGCCGGCCGTTGCCGCGCGCGTTGGCCAGCGCCTGCGCCAGCGCGTTGGTGGCGGCCATGCCGCCCTCGTCGCCGCCCATCGCGCCGCCCAGGCCGCCCGCGGCATTGCCGCCGGCGCCGCCGGTGTCCGTGATGTGCGCGGCGCGCATCATCTGCTTCATCAGCGCGTCGGCCACGCCGATCCCGCGCGAGGCCATCTGCTGCGAGAGCTGCTGGTCCAGCATCGAGGTGTAGAGCTTGGAGGTGTTCGAGTCGAACACGCCGTCCTGGGGCGTGGCATCGCGCATGCTCTTCAGCATCATCTGCGAGAACATCGCGTCGAACTGGGTGGCGACCTGCTTCATGCCGGCCGCGGGCGAGGCGTTGGCCTGCTGGCGCAGCGAATCGAAACCCTGCACGTCGAGCGCGAAGCGCTGGGTCAGGTCGTTGGCGTTCGGGAAATTGGCCATCAGATGATCTCCAGGTCGGCCCGCAGCGCGCCCGCGGCCTTCATCGCCTGCAGGATCGACATCAGGTCGGCCGGTGTGGCGCCGAGGGAATTGAGTGCCTTCACCACGTCGGCGAGATTCGCGCCGGCGGTCACCAGGCGCATCGCGCCGTTGTCCTGCTTGAGCTGGATCTGCGACTGCTGCGCCACCACGGTCTGGCCGTTGGAGAAGGCGCCCGGCTGCGAGACCACCGGCTGGGTGTTGACCACCACCGACAGGTTGCCGTGCGCGACCGCGCAGCTCTGCAGCGTCACCATCTGGTTCATCACGATCGAGCCGGTGCGCGCGTTGAGGATCACCTTGGCCGCGGCGCGGTCCGGGCTCACCTCCAGGTTCTGCAGGCGCGCCATGAAGGCGACCTGCTGGGCCGGGTCGGCCGGCGCGGTGAGCTGGATGGTGCGCCCGTCGAGCGCGGTGGCGATGCCGGGCCCGAAGCTCGAGTTTACCGCGGTGACGATGCGCTCGGCGGTGCCGTAGTCCATGTCGTTCAACTGCAACTGCAGCGTGCCGTTCATCTGCGCCAGCGCGTTGGGCACCGAGCGCTCGACGATCGCGCCGCCGGTGATGCGCCCGGCCGCCAGCTGGTTGACCTGCACGCGGCTGCCGTTGGCGCTCGCGCCGGCGCCGCCCACCGCCATGTTGCCCTGGGCCAGCGCATAGACCTGGCCGTCGGCGCCCTTGAGCGGCGTGAGCAGCAGGGTGCCGCCGCGCAGGCTCTTGGCGTTGCCCAGCGAGGACACCGTCACGTCGATCGCCTCGCCCGGCCGCGCGAAGGGCGGCAGGGTCGAGGTCACCATCACCGCCGCGACGTTCTTGAGCTGCAGGTTCGACAGCGACGCGGTGCCGCCCGTCGAGGTGCCGTTGTTGATCGAGATGCCCAGGTTCGCGAGCATGTTCGCGAGCGTCTGGGTGGTGAAGGGCGTCTGGGTGGTCTGGTCGCCCGTGCCGTCCAGGCCGACCACCAGGCCATAGCCGATCAGCGGGTTGTCGCGCACGCCCTGCAGCTGGGCCAGGTCCTTCAGGCGCTCGGCGTGCGCCGGCGCGGCCGGCAGCGCGGCGGCCAGCAGCAGCGCCAGCGCGAGCCGGAACAGGCGGGCCAGCGGGCGGGCGAACGAACTGCGCGGGCGGCGCGATGTCGAGGCGTGGTTCATGCGGCTCACCACGGCGCGACGTTGAGGAAGAAGCGCTGCAGCCAGCCCATGGTCTCGGCCTCGTTGATGTAGCCCTTGGCCGAGTACTCGATGCGCGCGTCGGCCACCTGGGTCGAGTAGACCGAGTTGGCGCCGGAGATCGAGTTGGGATTGACCACGCCCGAGAAACGCACGAACTCGTTGCCCTGGTTGATCAGCATCTGTTTCTCGCCGCTCACCAGCAGGTTGCCGTTGGGCAGCACGTTGGTGACGGTCACCGTGATGGTGCCGGTGAAGGTGTTGGCGGCGGTCGCCCCGCCGGTGGCGGTGAACTTGTTGTCGCCGGTGGCCGACAGGTTCGCCCGGTTGAACAGGCCGCCGAGGAAGCCGGCGGTCGGCACGTTGAAATCGGTCGCGCCGTTGCGGTTCGCGTTCGCCCCCGACGACTTGGTGGCGTTGACGTTCTCCGCGATCATGATCGTCAGGATGTCGCCGATGTTGCGCGGCCGCTGGTCCTCGAACAGCGGCCGGCCCGCGTAGCCGGGGTTGTAGATCGAGCCCGGCGCCTGCATCTGCGGCGGCACCGGCGGCACCGCCGACATCGGCTGCTGGGTGATCGGCTGGTGCGGGATCTGCGCGCAGCCGGCGAATGCCGCCGCCAGCGCCAGCGCCGCGGCCCGGGATGCAAGCCTGGGCACCACCCGGAAAGGACGAACCTGCTTCATGACGACCTGCCCTGCCCTTAGCTCTTCATCTGCGTGACGGTCTGCAGCATCTGGTCGGAGGTGGTCACGGCCTTGCTGTTGATCTCGTACGCGCGCTGGGTCTGGATCATGTTGACCAGCTCCTGCACCACGTTCACGTTCGAGGACTCGACATAACCCTGGTTCAGCGAACCGGCGCCGTTCAGGCCCGGCGTGGTCACGTTCGGCACGCCCGACGAGGTGGTCTCGGCGAACAGGTTCTGGCCGAGCGCCTGCAGGCCTTCCGGGTTGATGAAGGTGGCGATCTGCATCGCGCCGATCTGCACCGAGTTGGTCGAGCCCGGCTGGGTGACGGTGACCACGCCGTCGCTGCCGATCGTCAGCGATTGCGCGTTCTGCGGCACGGTGATGGCCGGCAGCACCTGGTAGCCGCTGGAGGTGACCAGCTGCCCCTGGTTGTTCGGGTGGAACGAGCCGTCGCGCGTGTAGGCGGTGGTGCCGTCCGGCATCAGCACCTGGAAGAAGCCCGAGCCGTCGATCGCGATGTCGCGCGAGTTGCCGGTCTGGGTCAGCGCGCCCTGCGTGTAGAGCCGCTCGGTGGCGACCTGCTGCACGCCGGTGCCCAGCTGCAGGCCCGAGGGCAGCTCGGTCTGCTGGGTCGAGTTCGCGCCGGGCTGGCGCACGGTCTGGTACAGCAGATCCTCGAACACCGCGCGCGAGCCCTTGAAGCCGTTGGTGCTCACGTTGGCGAGGTTGTTCGAGATCACGTCCATCTGCGCCTGCTGCGCATTCATGCCGGTAGCGGCGATGTAGAGGGATCGATTCACGGTAGTTCTCCTGGCGGCGCGCCGCTCAGCTGAAGCTGAGGATCTGGTTGGCCGTCTGTTCGTTCTGGTCGGCGGTCGAGATCAGCTTGGTGTGGAGCTGGAACGCGCGCGCGTTGTCCAGCATCGACACCATCGCGGCGACCGGATTCACATTGCTGCCCTCGAGCGACTCGGCCGCCACCGCGACGTTCGGGTCGGCATCGGCCGGGTTGCCGTCGGTGGTGCGGAACAGGCCGTCGTCGCCGCGCGTGATGGTGGACGGATCGGGATTGACCAGCTTGAGCTGGTCGATCATGGCGATCGCCGAGGGCGGGTCGCCCGCGGCCAGCACCGAGACCGTGCCGTCCGGGCCGATCGTCACCTTGGCATTGGGCGGGATCGCGATCGGGCCGCCGCCGCCCACCACCGGCAGGTTCGAGGCGTTCACCAGCTGGCCGTTCTCGTCCACGTGCAGGTTGCCGGCGCGCGTGTAGGCCTCGCTGCCGTCCGGCGCGAGCACCGACAGCCAGCCCGGGCCCTGCACCGCCACGTCGAGCGGATTGCCGGTGCGGGTGATCGGCCCCGGCGTGTAGTCGGCGCCCGGCGTCGAGTCGAGCACGAAGGTGCGGGTGGTGGTCGGGTTGCTGGCCTCGCCGAAGTTCATCGGCACGGCCCGGTAGGTCGCGAGTTGCGCGCGAAAACCGGTGGTCGAGGCGTTCGCGAGGTTGTTCGCGATCACGCTCTGCTGCTCGAGGGCCTGGCCCGCGCCCGTCATCGCCGTATAGATCAGTCGGTCCATGGTGATCCGTCAGTTCTCGCGCGCCGCGCCTTAGAGGTTGATCAGCGTCTGGTCGACGGCCTGCTGCGTCTTGATGGTCTGCGCATTGGCCTGGTAGTCGCGCTGCGCCGTGATCAGGTTCACCAGCTCGCCGGTCAGGTCGGTGGTCGAGGCTTCCGTGGTGCTGCCCTTCAGGGTGCCGTGGTTGGTGCTGCCCGGCACGCCGACCTGGGGCACGCCCGAGGCGCTGGTCTGGATGTACTGGTTGCCGCCGATGCTGGTCAGCCCTTGCGGGTTGTTGAAGTTGACCACCACCACCTGGCCCAGCGTCAGGGTCTGGTTGTTCGAGTAGATGCCCTGGATGGTGCCGTCCGCGCCGACCGAATACGAGGTCAGCGTGCCGGTCGGGTAGCCGTCCGCGTTCAGGTTCGCCACACCGCTCTTGGACGCGCCGAACTGGGTCGAGCCGCTCAGGTTGATGTTGATGGTCTGGGCGGTGGCGCCGTTGGTGTTGTTGACCGCCAGCGCGAAGGTGTTGGTCACCGCGGTCGGGTTGCCGTCGGTGCCCACCGTGCCGATCAGCTTGCCCGAGCTGTCGAACTTGGCGGTGCCCATGTCCTTCGGCGCCGCGCCGTTGGCGCCAGCCCACACTTCCCAGCTGCCGGTGGTGGTCGACTTCACGAAGTAGAGGTCGACGTTCTCGCTGTTGCCCAGCGAATCGAAGGCCGGCACCGACTGGTGCAGCGTGTAGGTGGTCGGATCGTTCGGATTGAAGGCCGCGGTGCTCGACTGCGCCGTGTCCGAGGTGCTCAGGTTGAACTGGCCGGTGATCGAGCTGGTCGCCTTCGGCGCGATGTTGCCCTGCGGCGCGGTGAGCGGCACCAGCGCGCCGGTGTTGATCACGCCGTTGGCGTTCACGGCATAGCCCATCAGCTGCGCGCCGGCCGCGTTGACGATGTTGCCGTTCTTGTCGGCGTTGAAGGTACCGTCACGCGTGTAGGTGGTCACGCCGTTGTTGGTCACCTGGAAGAAGCCGTTGCCGTTGATCGCCATGTTCAGCGGGTTCTGGGTGGTGGTGAAACCGCCCTGCTGGAACACCTGCGCGACCGCCGCGAGCTGGGTGCCGATGCCGATCCCGTTGGCGACCGCGGACGACACCGAGTTCGCGTACATGTCCGTGAACTGCGCGGTGGCGGCCTTGAAGCCGGTGGTGTTCGCGTTCGCGATGTTGTTGCCGATCACGTCGAGGTCGTTCGACGCGCCCTGCAAACCGCTCAAGCCCTGTTGGTAACCCATGTTGGTCTCCGTCGGCGCGTGGCCGGGTCAATAGTCAGGAAGAGGAATTCGAGTTGTTGTTCGACGAATCCGAGCCCGAGCCCGAGCCGGAACCCGAACCGGAGCCCGAGCCGTTCGATGCCGAGGCCGACGGGAAGATCGCGCCGATCGCCGACAGGCCGACCGTGGTGCCGTTGGACAGCGCCAGGCCCGGCGTGCCGTCGGCCTGGCGGATCACGCCCTGCACCTGCGCGACCGTCATGGTGGTGGCGCTGGCGGTGTTGCCGCTGGAATCGGTGTAGGTCGCCTTGATGGTGTAGTTGCCATCCGGCAGCTTGGCGCCGGTGCTGTCGGTCGGCGTCCAGGTGAACGGCACCGTGCCGGCCTGCTGCGCGCCCTCGTTGATGGTGTTGACCACTTGGCCGGCCGAGTTGGTGACGGTGATGGTCAGGTTCGAGGCGGCCGTGCTGAGCTGCACGCCGAACGCGGTGGTCGCGCCGCCCGAAAGGCTCAGCGTGTTGCCCGGGGCCAGCACGTTCGAGCCGACCAGCATCGCCGCCTGGGTCTGCTGGCCCGCCGTGATCTGCGAGGACAGCGAGGTCAGCGACGAGTTGAGCTGGGCGATGCCGCTCACGGTGTTGATCTGCGCGAGCTGCGAGGTCATCTGCGAGCTGTCGACCGGGCTGGTCGGATCCTGGTTCTGCAACTGCGTGACGAGCAGGGTCAGGAAGGTCTGCTGCAGGTCCGCCGCCGACGTGTTGCTGCTGTTGGCGTTCATGGTGTCGGTCGGCGTGTTGTTCACCGTGGTGCCGTTGCCGCCGATCGTGCTGGAGGAGCTCATCTCCGGGTTGCCTTTCGCGAGGTCGCTCGCGGATACGCTGGTTCGGGTTGGGAAGTCTTGCGGTCGGTGTCGAGGGCGGCGCCCGGCTTCAGGAGCCGATCGTCAGCGTCTTGAGCATCAGCTGCTTGGCGGTGTTCAGGGTCTCGACGTTGGCCTGGTACGAGCGCGAGGCCGAGATCATGTTGACCATCTCCTGCACCGGATCGACGTTCGGCATGGTCACGTAGCCGTTCGCGTCGGCCGCCGGGTTCGACGGATCGTAGTTGGTCTTCATCGGCGAGGGATCGTCGATCACCTGCTTGACCTGCACCCCGCCCACGCCCTGCCCCGAGCGGGTGCGCGCGTTGCCGACCGGCTGGGTCTCGAACACCACCTGCTTGGCGCGGTAGGGCTTGCCGTCCGGGCCCGTCACGCTGTCCGCGTTGGCCAGGTTCGACGCCGTGACGTTCAGGCGCTGGGATTCGGCGGACATCGCCGATCCGGCGACGTCGAAGATGTTCATCAGCGAAGGCATGTGGGCTCCTCGGGTACGGCTGGGGTTGCGTCGTGCTCAGCGCGGCGGCGCGGCGGATGACGGGACGATGACATCGGGCTCGGCTCGGGCCGCCGGCTCAGCTGCCCGACTGGATCGCGGCCAGCATCGCCTTGATCTGGCCGCTCACCAGCGTCATGCCGGTCTCGAAGTGGACCGTGTTGTCGGCGAACTGCACGCGCTCGGCATCGAGGTCGACCGTGTTGCCGTCCAGCGAAGGCTGGTTCGGGATCCGGTAGGCGGCGCGGCCATAGTCCTCGACCGGGCCGCCGCTGGCCGCCAGCCGCGTGTCGCCGCTCATGTGGCCGGGCGCGGTCGACACCAGGGTCATGCCGCTGGTCACACCGGCCGGCTGCGCCAGCGGCAGGCGGGTGGCGTTGTCGGTGGTGGCCTGGCCGGCCTGCTGCTTGAGGGCACGGCCGAGCGTCGCGCCGAAGTCGACGTCGCGGGCCTGGTAGCCCGGCGTGTCGGCATTGGCGATGTTCGACGACAGCAGTTCCTGCCGGTACGCGCGAACGTCGAGCGCCTGGCGGCCGAATGCGAATTCGGCGTCGAGTTTGTCCAGCATCGTGCGGTCCTCCAGCTCAAAGCGGTGCCGCGCCCCGGACCCGCGCGAGGAAGGCGGCGGGCGCAGGGACGCTTTTCGATGACAGCCATCGTAGGCGCGCAAGGCAAGCGGCAATCGGACGAATAACCGGCAAAGCCCCCCTCTATTCATCGTTTGTCCGGGGTGGCGCCTCCCTAGAATGCGATGCCGTACCAACGGTTTTTCGAGGAGGCGGCGATGGCGACGGACGCAGGCCCGGTGAGCGGATCCGGCAAGGCGGCGCGTGCGCTCGGCCGCCGCGCGCTGCTGGCGCTGGCCCTGGCCGCGCTGCTGCCGGCCGCGGCACTCGCGGGCGGCACGGCGGTGATGGCGGCCGACCTGGTGGCGCGCACCGTGATCGCGCCCGCGCAATTGCCGGTCGGCGCGATGACGGCGCTGATCGGCGTGCCGGTGTTCCTCTGGATGCTGCTGCGCGGGCCGGGACGATGAGCGCGATCTCTTCCTCGCTGTCTTCCCAGCCGGCCGGCGGCGACTGGCGCGTGCGCGAACTGCGGCTCGCGGCCGGCTCGCGGGTTTTGGTCGAGGCGCTGTCGCTGCGCTTCGCGCCCGGCGAACTGTGGTGCATCGCCGGCCCCAACGGCGCCGGCAAGACCACGCTGATCTCGGTGCTGGCGGGTCTCGACGCCCCGGCGGCCGGGCAGGTGGAGGCCGACGGCCGGGCGCTTGCAAGCTGGCCGGCCGCGGCACTCGCGCGGCGTCGCGCGCTGATGCCGCAAGCCCAGCACGACGCCTTCGCGGCGAGCGTGTTCGATACCGTCCTTGCGCACCGCTTTCCGCACCTGGGCGGCTGGGGCTGGGAAGGCGAGGCCGACCGGCTCGCCGCGCGCGCCGCGCTGGCGGCGCTGGGCCTGGCCGAGTTCGCGGCGCGCGACGTGCTCACGCTGTCGGGCGGCGAGCGCCAGCGCGTGGCGCTGGCTGGCGTGCTGTGCCAGGACGCGCCGCTGCTGCTGCTCGACGAGCCGCTCGCGCACCTGGACCTGCAGCACCAGGCTGCCTGCCTCGATGCCTTGCTCGCCTGGTTGCGCGCCGCGCCGCGCACGGTGATTTTTTCGTGTCACGATCTGAACCTCGCACGGCGCTACGCCACGCACGCGCTGCTGCTCGACGGACGCGGCGGCGCGCTGGCCGGCCCGGCGCGCGAGGTGCTGTCGGCCGAGGCGGCGAGCGCCGCCTTCGGTTATCCGCTGGTGCTGATCGAGCGCGACGGCCACGAGGCGCTGGTGCCGATGTGGCCCGCGCATGCCACGCCGCCGCTTTCTCGACCACCGCCGCGCTGAATCCTCTCCACCTGTCGACCCGCTCACCCGGGGCTGTGCGCCCGACGCGCCAGCCTCCAACCGAACCGAAGAACGCCGCATGAACCCGACCTATACCGTCCCGAAGCTCGAAGCGCTCGACGACACGCTGAGCGCCACGCTGCAGCACCTGATCGACACCAAGACCAAGCCGCCCGGCAGCCTCGGCAAGCTGGAAGCACTCGCCCTGCAACTGGGCCGGATCCAGCGCAGCACCCGGCCGCGCATCGAGCGGCCGGTGACGATCGTGTTCGCGGCCGACCACGGCATCGCGGCCGAGGGCGTGAGCCCTTATCCGCAGGCGGTCACCGCCCAGATGGTGGCGAACTTCCTGGCCGGCGGCGCGGCCATCAATGCCTTCTCTAAGCTGGCCGGCTGCGAGTTGGAGATCGTCGACGCGGGCGTGGCCACGCCGCTGCCGGCCTCGCCGCAGCTGATCGCGGTGCCGGTCGCGGCGGGCACGCGCAACTTCGCGCAAGAGCCGGCGATGAGCGAGGCGCAGCTGCACGCGGCGCTGGCGGCCGGTGCCGCGCGCGTCGCGCATCATGCGGCGCTCGGCACCACGGTGATCGGCTTCGGCGAGATGGGCATCGCCAATACCTCGGCCGCGGCCTGCCTGATGAGTCGCCTGGTCGGCCTGCCGCTGGCCGAGTGCGTGGGGCGCGGCACCGGCCTCGACGACCAGGGGCTGGCCCGCAAGCGCGCCGTGCTCGAGGCGGCGCTGGCGCGCCATCCCGAGGCAGAGGCGCCGCTCCAGGTGCTGGCCACCTTCGGCGGCTTCGAGATCGCGATGATGACGGGCGCCTTCCTGGCGGCCGCGCAGGCGCGCATGGCGATCCTGGTGGACGGTTTCATCGCCAGCTCGGCGCTGCTGGTGGCTGCCGCGCTGCAGCCGGCGGTGCTCGACTACTGCGTGTTCTCGCATGTCTCCGACGAGAACGGCCATCGCCGCATGCTCCAGCATTTCGGCGCGGCGCCGCTGCTCGCGCTCGACCTGCGCCTGGGCGAGGGCACCGGCGCCGCGCTCGCGCTGCCGCTGCTGCGCGCGGCCACCGCCTTCCTCGACGAGATGGCCAGCTTCGAGGCGGCCGGCGTCGCGAACCGCGACGATGCCTGAGCCGGGAACAGGCATGCGCTGGCGAGCCGAATGCCGTTATTTCTTCGTCGCGCTGGGTTATTTCACGCGCGTGCCGGTGCCGCGGCGCATCGGCTACGCGGCCGGCGATCTCGATCAGGCGGCGCGTTATTTCCCGCTGGTCGGCGTCTGCGTGGGCGCGCTGGCCGCCGGCGTGTATCTGCTCGCCGCGCGCATCTGGCCGCCCGGCGTGGCGGTGCTGCTGTCGATGGCCGCCAGCCTGGCGGCCACCGGCGCGTTCCACGAGGACGGGCTCGCCGATAGCTGCGACGGCTTCGGCGGCGGCTACACGCGCGAGGACGTGCTGCGCATCATGCGCGATTCGCGCATCGGCAGCTTCGGCGCGGTCGCGCTGGTGCTGGCGCTGGCCCTGAAGTGGCAGGCGCTCGCGGCGCTGCCGCCGCTGCGCGCGGCCTGGACCCTGCTGGCCGCGCATGCGGCGAGCCGCGTCGCCGCGGTCAGCCTGCTGATGACGCTCGACTACGCGCGCGAGGAAGGCAAGGCGCGGCCTGTCGCGCAGCGGATGTCGGCGAGCGCCTTCGGGTTCGCGGCGCTGTGCGGCCTGCCCTGGCTGTTCTGGCCGGACTGGCGCGCGGGCCTCGCGGCGCTGGCCGCGCTGCTGGTGGTGCGCGCGCTGCTGGCGCGATACCTGCGGCGCCGTCTCGGCGGTTATACCGGCGATTGCCTCGGTTTCGCGCAGCAGCTTTCCGAGCTGGCGATCTACCTCACGGTGCTCGGATGGACCTCGTCCTGATCCGTCATCCGGCGCCGGCCGTCGAGGCCGGGATCTGCTACGGCGCCTCCGACCTGCCGCTTGCGGGCGAGGCAGCCGTCGAGGCGGCCGCGATCGCGGCGCGGCTGCGCGCGGCGCAGGTGGATTGGCCCGCGGCGATCCTGGCGAGCCCGTTGCAGCGCTGCGCCGCGGTCGCGCAGGCGATCGGCGTGCTCGCGGCGCGTCCGGTGCGGCTCGACGCGCGCCTGCGCGAGATCGATTTCGGCACCTGGGAGATGCGGCGCTGGGACGAGATCGGCGCGGCCGCGCTCGATCGTTGGCAGTCCGACCTGATGGGCGCGCGCGAGCATGGCGGTGAGAGCGCCGCGCAGTTCGTGGCGAGGGTGGAGTCGTTCGCGCTGCCGTTCGCCGCTTCTCCGGGCGAGGACGCGACGGCGATCGTCGTCACCCATGCCGGCGTGATTCGCGCGCTGGCCTCGCTGTGGCTCGACGTGCCGCTCGACAGCCTGCTCACGCGCGCGATCGCCTATGGCGGCCTGGTGCGCTTCTCGCACGATGCGCGCGGCTGGCAACTGAATCAGTGGGACGAGACGCTCGGCTGAGCGCCTCGTGCTGTTTTCAGCGGCGCCGCTCGCGCGCCGTTTCCAGATCCCGGCAGACCTGTTGCGCGCCGAGCGCGAGCCGCGGCGTCGGCCGTGTCAGCCAGTCGCCGTCGACCGCGAACAGGTTGCCGCGCGCGACCGCCGCCAGCGACGGCCAGCGGCGCCAGCGATCGAGGCTCGGCAGGCTCGCGTCGCTGGCGGTGGCGCCTTGCGCGGTGGCGACGATCGCCTCGGGATCGGCGGCCAGCACGGCCTCGTCGCTGACGGTCGGCGCGACCGGCTGCAGCGCCGCGAACACGTTGCGGCCGCCGCACAGCGTGAGCACGTCGCTGACGATCTGCGCGCCGTTCAGGGTGGTCAGCGGCCGGTCCCAGATCTGCAGGAACACCGTGACCGGCGGCCGGGCCGCATAACGCGCGCGCAGCGCCGCGATGCGCTGCCGGTAGTCGGCGGCGGCCCGGTCGGCCTGCTCGCGTGTGCCGAGCAGCCGGCCGAGCTTGTCGAGCGAGACGGCCACCTCGTCGAGCCGTTTCGGTTCGCTGAAGTAGAGCGGGATGCCGAGCGCCGCCAACTGCGCGGTCTGCCGGTCGGCATTGCCGTGACGCCAGACCACGATCAGGTCCGGCTTGAGCGCGACGATGCGTTCCAGGTCGAGCGAGCGGTTGTCGCCCACGCGAGGCAGCGCGCGCGCCGCTTCGGGGTAGTCGCTATAGGACACGGCGCCGACCATCGCGGCGCCCCCGCCCGCTGCATAAAGCAGCTCGGTGGCGTGCGGCGCGACGCTGATCACACGCCTGGCCGGGGCGGGCAGGGTGACGGTTCGGCCGGCATCGTCGATGACGGTGATGGGGTTCGGCGCGGCCGCCGATGCGGTTGCCGAGGCGACCGAGGCCGCCGCGGCGGCAACCGGCACGGCAAGCGGCACGGCAAGCAGCGCCGCGACCAGCCCGCCGGCGAAGCTTCGACGAAGCATGGCTTGCGCGCGCATCGATCAGCGCCCGGCTGCGCCGTACGCGGCGGTAGCCGCGTAATGGTCCAGCGCATCCTCGAGCCGCAGCCATTCCTCCTCGATCCCCGGCAAGCCGATCCGCAGGCTCGGCGCCTGCGCGAAGAAGCGCGTCCAGACGCCTTGCGTGGCGAGCGCCTCATGCAGCGCCCAGGCGCGCGGATCGTCGGTCCAGCAGAACAGCGGGGTGGCGCGCACCGCGAAGCCGTGCGGGCGCAGCAGTTCCGCGAGCCGCAGGCTATCGGCCGCCAGGCGCTCGCGCGTGGCCTGCTGCCAGCCCTGGTCGGCCAGCGCGGCCG